>CAIWVX010000157.1 GCA_903916205.1 uncultured beta proteobacterium | reverse complement strand
TTTTGCCAAACTAATACAGTGACGAAAGCAAATACAAGGCTATAAATAATCCCCATGGCGTTATAGATGTAGCCCGCAAATTCATAGTCTTTTCCAAACCGATATTCTGGAATCAGCTTTTGAAAAACCCAATAGATTGAAACCAACGGGGTCATTGAACCAGAAGAGGCGATCAGGACGGCTGCACGAATTCTGATGGAGCAACTTTCGGTTTTTGCTGATCTTGAAGGTACTGCTCTGCCAATTGAACATCAGACAACAGTTCAGGTCGACCCGTTGCTGTTACGTCCCGTAGATGATCTGGAACTTACGGTGCGCTCGGCTAACTGTCTTAAGGCCGAAAATATCTACTACATCGGTGATCTGATTCAGCGTACAGAGAATGAGTTGCTTAAAACTCCGAATCTTGGCCGCAAGTCGCTTAATGAAATCAAGGAAGTGTTAGCCGCACGCGGTCTGACACTGGGCATTAAGCTTGAAAACTGGTCTCCAGCCGGGCTTGATAAGTAAGTAGCCCCGTCAAGAAAAGGAAAAAATAAATATGCGCCACCGTTTAGGACTTCGTAAGCTTAACCGCACCAGCTCGCACCGTCTTGCGATGCTACGTAACATGACTGTTTCTTTGCTTCGGCATGAAACAATCAAGACCACTTTGCCAAAAGCCAAAGAGTTGCGTCGTGTGGCCGAGCGGATTATCACTCTGGGTAAAAAGCCTAGTCTTGCTAACCGTCGTTTGGCATTCGACCGTCTTCGTGATCGCGAAATTGTCGTTAAACTTTTTTCTGAAATCGGCCCACGCTTTGCCGTACGTAATGGGGGTTACCTACGTATTCTAAAGTGTGGTTTTCGCAATGGTGATAATGCGCCGATGGCCCTTGTTTCACTGCTTGATCAGCCTGAGTTGTCATCTGATGAGGAACTCCCAGCCAATAATTGAAAAATAATTAACCCGGATGTTGCATAAACCTTCCGCATGATGCCAATACGCTGAAATTTTGCACGCAGCGTGTGTCGACGAACTCGAAATAGCGCGGATAAATGGCATTGTCCAGCCGAAACCTCTTGTTTTTCACCCCATACGCTGTGATTACCGTGCTTTTCGTCGTCTCCAAGCAAGCAGAAGCCTCCGATCTGGCCCGACTTTGACACTTCCGAGGCATATTTTTCACCAATCCCTAGTAACGGAGGGGGGGTCAGGGCGTCGAGTCACCAAAATCCTAGATACATGGATTGTTAATTTTCACCCCTGAAGGCCGCTACGATAGGGCGCATGTACCTACGCGAGAGCAAACAACGGCGGGCGGATGGCAGCGTCGTGACCTACCTGCAACTGGCGGAGAACGTCTGGGATGCCGCGAAGGGAAGGTCGCAAGCCAGCATCGTTCATCACTGCGGATGCGCCGATGTTCGCCGGAAGAGATCAGGTGCCAGCGGCGACTGGCACCTGATCTACGCTTGGCCCTACGGCGACCTCTACGTTCTCGAAGCCGTCTGGAAGAGGCTCGGCATCGACGTTATCGTGCGGCAGCAGGCCGGCACGCGGCATCTCGGATTCGACGTCGAGTGCGCCCTCTTTGCCCTGATCGCCAACCGCGCCTGTACCCCGGCTTCAAAACTCTACTGCCATGAACAGTAGCTCAAGGAAGACGCACATATCGACGGGACACAGAGACTGAAACTGCACCCGCTTTACCGCGCCATGGACTTCCTGGAAGCGAACAAGGAGGCCATCGAGCAAGCCATCTTCTACCGTGTAGCCGACCTGCTCAATCTCGACGTGGAGGTGACCTTCTACGACACAACCTCGTTGCACTTTGAAATCGACGACGAAGATGGCGGCGACAACAAGGATAAAAACGTCCACGCTAGCGAGACCGCCGGCAAGAAATCCTATGCCGCCCCAAGGCAACGCGGTTACAGCAAGAACGGTCGCAGCATCGGGCCGTCACCCGGGACGGATTCCCGGTGCGCCACTGGGTATTTCCCGGCAACACGGTCGCCCGGGTCAAGGAAGACCTGCGCGGCTGGCAACTCACCCGCTGCCTTTTCGTCGGTGATGCCGGAATGGTCTCGCAGGCCAACTTGCAGACGCTGTCGAAGGGCGGCGGAAAGTACCTGCTGGCGATACCGATGCGCCGCGGTGACGAGGAGGTCCTCTCCCGTCCGGGGCGCTAATTGACCGTCAGGCGGTAACCGAACTGGAGCGCTTCGACGGCAAATTCGTCGTGCATAGTAACGACGACACGCTCACGGCCGAAGACATGACGCTGGGCTACAAACAGCAGCAGCGGGTGCCGTGCCCATCCCCCGTACTTGCGACTTGAGAGCCGCCAGCTCCGTACAAGCGCAAGGCCGTATTTACCGCGGCCCAGCTCAAGCCGGTTTGTTCAACGAACTGCATTACCCCCTCCCTCGACGGTGCAGTCGTACCACCTGCTTTCGTCTCTCTTGCAGTACTTCTCGCGACGGCTTGCGGGGATCTTCTTTATCCATGCCTCTTCGACACAAAATTACGACAAAAATTCTTGTATATTTCGT
>CAIWVX010000156.1 GCA_903916205.1 uncultured beta proteobacterium | reverse complement strand
AGTGGAGGCGTGAGACCGGGGATGGCGGCGGATGCGGAATTCACCGGATTCAGGCGGATTTGGGGAGCCGGTGACAGGGAGTTCATCTTGATGTAGAGCGCGTCATTCAAGCCCATGTCTTGCAACGGCAAAAAATGAAAGCTTATCGCCGGGTTCGCCGGGGCAATCAGTTTTGGCCATAGACCCGTGGTGCCCATGAACAGAGCGTGGATCGCGTCCAACGTTACGAGCATCGCTTGAATCGTCGGATCGTGACGCCAAGCACTGAAGAACCAAGGCTCGTCGTTCAGCCACTCCGAGAGTTGTTCCAGCGGAAATGGCGGCCGCCGCCTGCTGAGTTCCCGGCAAAAATCCCGCGAGCTGAACCGCGTTTCATACGTGAACTTGCTCAAGACGGCGGCAGATTGATCCTCGACGCACTCATGCGCCGCGATGTACCAATGCAGCAGAAACAATGTCGTCAGCCGCTGTTGGCCATCGAGCGGGATCAGCCTGCCTTCGACCACGTCGCCGTAGATGAAGTCGAGCAATGCCGGCTTGGACGGGTCCGTCAACGCCGCGTGCAGGGCCTGCAGGAAGGTTCGGCGAATACGCGAAGTCTTCTCGTCCGTGCGACCCTGTGCGTAATCCCTTTGAATCATTGGAATTTGAATGGCACAAATCGCGTCGTCGCCGTGAAAGAGGTCGACCCAAGTGGTTGTCTTCATTTTCCGTCATCCCGGTCAGGCTTGAGGTAGGCTTCAGCCACCGCAAGGATTGCGGCGCGGTAGCACGTCCGGTCTTGGGCGCTCCAGAAATGGGGGTGTTGCGCGTCGGCGCCCGTGTAATACTTCAGAAAAACCATGCGCGTGCAAATCGGAATGTACTGGCCGTCGCGGTCGAGCTTGATGATTTTGCGTCGCTTCACTTCAAATACCGAGTTGCTGAGCGCGCTGTTGGCATCGCCGGACAACAGCGCCAAGTTCGCAATGCCGTGCATGTCGTCAGCTTCGTCGCCACTGCTTAGAATTGCAGAGATTTTGCGCGCCATCGTTTCAAAGGCATCTTTGTCGATGCCCTCGATTGTGCGCTCAATCTCTGCAGCCAAGCTCGCTTTTTCGCTTTCGTTTTCGCTGCTGACGCGATGAAGGTCGGTGCTCGCAAGCGCAGCTCCATGATCGCGCAACCACTGCTGCCATTGCTCCTTCTTGGTCAAACCTTCCGCATTCTGCGCGTGGATATGTTCCAGCGTCCAAGCCTTTTGTCGTTTGTGCGCGTCAAAAGGGAAGCGCTCGGTGGAGTTCTTCAGCCGCCGCACGGTGTCTACGTTCACCAGCAGCAGGAGTTTCTGAATCTTGTCATTGTTTTTCCCATACTCCAATGCTTCGACATCGGCACGGCTCATATTGACGCGTTTGGTGATTTTTGCGTCCAAGAGAGCGATGAACTGCCTCTTGGTCGACTTGTTTGATTCGAGTTCCAGGTTCGCCAAGTCTTCGCCATCGTGGACCAAGAAGCCGATTCGGTGGTAAAGCTCGCGATTTTCATACCACTCTTTGAGCAGCAGGGCGTAGCGCAAAATGTCCTGCCAGACCCGCTGTTGGTCGAGCGGAGCATTCAGGCGCTCCTTGAAATGGTAAAAGGTCTGGAATCCCGCTTTATCTTTGGCCTTTTTTCCCGCCATCAAATCAAAGATCAACTCGATGCGCGTCGGGTAATCACTTGGCGGTTCGTTCGTCAGGAACGCCCAGTAGTGCGGGTTGTGCAGGTCGCGCTCGATGTCATCCCACTGCGTTGCGATCTCAACTTGTCGCAAATACTGTTCATTTTTCTGGACGCCGCCTTGTTGGTCGGCTGGCCGTGCCAGAAACAGCGCCTTGACTAACTCGCTATTGGTCAGCGGGATTCTGCCAATGTTCAGACGGGTAAAGAGTGCAATCGAATCTGCGCCT
>CAIWVX010000155.1 GCA_903916205.1 uncultured beta proteobacterium | reverse complement strand
TTGAAAATTTTTCCAAAATTACCCCTTGTATGATCGAATTTAATGGAATACGGAATGACTTTAAATCAATGGGTTAGCGGTAAAACCCATTGACCGTGAGCCACCGGCATGTACAAGCTGACGACCCCAGCGCTCAGTCGCTGGGTGGCGAGCGGCGAAGGCCGTGCATGATTTGGCTTGATGACTCAATCGGGCGAACAGTCAGTGAGATAAATGGCGGGCCATAGAATCTGTGCGGGCGGCATGATCAATGCAGCGCATCAGTTTAAATCGCCCCCGTGTGCTTGCTGTTGCTGGCAGAGGGGTGGCTGACGTAAAGCGTTGGGTCGCTTACCTTGGCGGCAATAAATCCTTCTTGGCGAAGTCGGCACGAGTCGCATACGCCACAGGCGTGACCGAGTTCATCCGCTAAGTAGCAGGAAATCGTCAGGCCGTAATCAACGCCTAAGTTTGTGCCGCGTTGAATAATTTCGGCTTTTGTGAGGTCAATTAAGGGCGCATGTATGGTCAGCTTATGGCCTTCTACACCGGCTTTGGTGGCTAGGTTGGCGAGCGTTTCAAAGGCGTTGATGTATTCTGGGCGGCAGTCAGGATAGCCGGAGTAATCAACGGCGTTGACGCCGACAAAGAGGTCTCGACTGCCTAAGACTTCGGCCCAGGCGAGCGCCAGTGAAAGCATGATGGTATTTCGTGCGGGAACGTAGGTGACCGGGATGCCGGGTTGCACACCGTCAACGGGAACGGCGATGGCGTTGTCGGTGAGTGCCGATCCGCCAAAAGCCCCTAGGGCCAAATTGAAGATGCGGTGCTCTTTAGCGCCGAGTGCCTTGGCGACCCGTGCGGCGGCGATCAGTTCGACGCGGTGTCGCTGTCCATAGTCAAGCGAAAGGCAATAGCAGGCGTAACCGGCCTTGTTAGCCATAGCCAGCGTTGTGGCAGAATCCAGTCCGCCGGAGAGAAGGATGACTGCGCGAGGCAATTTAGACGAAGCTAAAGTCGTCATGAGCTAAGTAAAGACTTAATCGACCACTAAGCCTGAGAGTTCGCGTTCAAGCAGTGCGGGATTTCCGAGGTTTAATTCGACGAGTCGACGTAGGTGGGTGACGCTGTCTAAGTCGATGCTTTGGCAGAGAAGGCCGATCTTTTGCCCCTCTCGATGAGCCACCTGAGCTTGCATGGTGATTTGGTCATTCATCTCGCTCAAGGTGACGTGTAAGGAGCAGGGGGTGTTCGGCGCGATCTGGGTGTCACTGGCGATTTGCACTAAAGCGCCTTTGAGCGACAGGTCAAGCACGATAACCTCGCAGCGCGTGTCGGCAAAAACAAGCTGTGCCGTGGAGTGAAAGGCAATGCGGGAATAATGGCGGCGTTCATCAGTCATGATCAATTCCTCAGTAAGTATTACCGGCCTTGGATGTTACCCCAAAGTAGCTTGTGAAGTTGAAGCTGAAAACGGACATTTAAACGGTCAGTGAGTATCCACTCCGCTAAGTCTCGCGGTTCCAAGGATTCAGTGACAGGGGAAAAAAGTAGCGTGCAGCGCTGATCGAGTTGGCGTTCAATCACTGTGTTACGCGCCCATTCGTAGTCGGCGCGGTCTTTGAGCACAAACTTCAGTTCGTCACTGGCCGTAAGCCGCTCAATATTCTGCCAGCGATTTTTGCTCGATTCACCGGAACCGGGCGCTTTCAGATCGACAATCCGTGCTACGCGCGAGTCGACCTCGCCAATGTCAAACGCGCCAGAGGTTTCCAGCGAGACGTCATGGCCCGCATCGCACAGCGCGGTAAGCAGGGCTAAGCAGTTTTTTTGCGCCAGCGGTTCGCCGCCGGTGACACAAATTTGATGCGTCGCGTAGGCGCTCACTTGAGCCATAATTTCAGGCAATGTCATGCGCCGACCTCCCGCAAACGCATAAGCCGAATCACACCAGACGCAGCGTAACGGACAGCCAACGAGGCGGATAAATACGGTTGGCAATCCGGCTCGGGTGGCTTCGCCCTGTATAGAATGAAAAATCTCGCTGATTTTCAGCGAGATTGGATGACTTACCGTTGTCACCGGCCTATTTCTTCAAGCGTTGTTTAGCCGTGGCTGCCGCAGAGCTTCTAGGGTACTTGATTAGTACCGCTTCAAGTGTCGCTTTGGCGGATTTGACGTCGCCTAATTCTTGCTGGCAAGTGGCAATGTTGATCAAGGCGTCCGGGGCTTTGGGATGCTGAGGCCATTGGCTTACGACAATTTTGTGGGCTTCAACGGATTTTTTGCATTCACGCAGGGCGTAGTAGGCGTTGCCGAGCCAGTATTGCGCATTCGGTGCCAGCGAGCTGTCGGAATAGGTTTTCCCGAAGGCTTCAAAAGCACTGGCGGCTTCTTTTATCTTGTTGGCTTTAAATAAATTTAGCGCCCGCTCATACTCGTGTGATTCGGCGACCGGATCGGCTGTTTTCTTAGGCGCTTCAGGCGCACTTTTTGTTTCATTTTCTGGTCGGGCCTCGGGCGTTTGGGCCGATTGCTGCTCAAATTTACGCAGGCGACCGTCAAGGTCAATATAGAAATCTTGCTGTCGCTTTTTGGTTGA
>CAIWVX010000154.1 GCA_903916205.1 uncultured beta proteobacterium | reverse complement strand
TTGACACTCACATTCCGACCATCCGCAAACTTTACCGAGATCAATGCCAGGCCATGCTAGCGGCGCTGACGCACTTCATGCCTGAAGGCGTGCGTTGGAATACGCCGCATGGCGGCATGTTTTTGTGGGCAGAGTTACCGAAAGGAATGGACTCTTCATCCATCTTAGCCAAGGCCATTCAGCAGAACGTGGCTTTCGTACCTGGCGCACCGTTCTATGCGGCCAATCCGGTTGCCGAGACCTTGCGTCTGGCCTTTGTAACCGTGCCGCCGCCACGTATTGAAGAAGGTGTTGAGCGACTGTCCAAAGTTATTCGCGCCAGCTTTTAGTCAACGGCCAGATTAACCAATTCTTCATTTATCCAATGTGAGGTTCTCTTGGTTTTTCGTCAACCAAAGGGCGGAGTTCATGCTACTCGTTTTCCTGATATTGCCCACTGACCCAAGCCGTTAGCCGGCATTCCGTATCAGAGCACATTCCGTATCAGAGCCTTATCAATCGTTACCTCCGAGACTGTGCAACGTCCAATCGAAAACTGGACCTCAAATGGAAATGACGCCCAACCTATCATTCAGGAACTTCTTATTAGTCGCCGTTCTGCATCTCTATTTTTCGTCTATTTCATATGCAGCGATCATTGAAGAAGTCATCGACGTACCGGTCAGCGTCAAAACGCTCTACGGACAGGAAGTTAATCAGACCATCAAAGTGACCGTGTTTCGCGACGATCAGAGAGAGAAAGCGCCTTACCTAGTTTTGAACCACGGAAGACCCGCCAATGCCGACGGATTCGCTAAGATGAAACGACAAAGATATTCTGAGAACTCTCAATATTTTGTCTCTCTTGGGTTTGTCGTCTTTGTCCCAACACGGGTTGGCTATGGTGACTCCGGTGGGCCAGACGTGGAATATTCCGGTCGCTGTGAGGGCAAAGATTTTGCGCCAGGGTATGCCGCTGCGGTAGACCAAACGGTAGCAGTACTAAAAATGGCCGAAAACTTCTCCTATGTTGACGTGTCTCGCGGCATCGTCGTGGGGCAATCGTTCGGCGGCATGACCGCAATAGCCATCGCCGCTAGGGGAATATCCGGGTTAGTCGGTGCGGTCAACTTTGCGGGTGGTGGCGGCGGCAACCCTCAGGATCGTCCCGAGAATCCCTGTGGTGGCAATCGTCTTGGATCACTGTACAAAAATTACGGTGCGACTTCAAAAGTGCCGACGCTCTGGCTTTACAGTGAAAATGATCGCTATTGGGGCCCAGACCTCCCCAAGAAATGGTTCAACGGTTTCGTTGAAGCGGGCGGCAAAGCACGATTCGTTGAGCTTCCTCCCTATATGGACAATGGACACGGAATATTTAGTGGAGCCCCCAGTTCGTGGAAATCAGCGTTTGAAGATTACGTTCACGATATTGGGTTTTAGTTTTCTTATAAAAGCACTTCGACATACGGTCAAGCTCGCTTTCATTCATTGGCACGTTCATCTTGCACCGGATAACTATACGCCCTAAGCGTATAGTTGGCGCCTGTTAACCGTAATCGAAACATCGCTGTTTCAAAAACAGTGGCCCCATTACTGGACAGAAGATGAACGCGGTGCGTTCGCTTCCTACATTGCACAACATCCAGCCGCCGGAGATGTGGTGCCCGAATCCGGTGGCATCCGCAAGGTGCGTTGGAGCCGAGCGGGTTCAGGCAAATCAAGCGGGGTGCGAGTGATCTACTTCACTCGTACCGCCGAAGGTGAGGTTGTCTTGCTGACGCGTTATGCCAAGTCAAAGACTGACAATCTCACGGGTTCAAAGTTAAAGGAGATACGTCATGCCCTCGAAGAATAAACCACTTTCCCCGATCGAACTCGCCGCCTACGAGTCCAAACGCGACCTTGCGGCTAAACTGCTTCAGTCTGTGCGCGAAATGCAGGCCGGCAAAGTTCATGCGGTGTCTTCTCCTGTCATAGAAGCTCGAAAAAATACCGGTCTCTCACAAACACAATTTGCGGCACTCCTTGGGGTGTCTGCGCGTACGCTCCAACGCTGGGAGCAAGGCCGCAAACAACCGAGTGGCGCAGCTCGTACCTTGCTTGCCATTACCAGCACAAACCCAAAAGCTTTGTTGGAGGTGGCCTCTCACTTCGTGGCGTAGTTGCCCAACCCAGCGGTCGAAGGGAGACTAGGGACTGACGAATTTAGATGCCATCCGTTTGACAGAATAATTTGGCCTAGGGACCCGCACCAGAGCCGGCTTTTATGCCGATCAGGCATGGCGGCAACGGGACGATCTATGACTCGTAATACTTTGGTTTG
>CAIWVX010000153.1 GCA_903916205.1 uncultured beta proteobacterium | reverse complement strand
CGCCGATTATCACCCGCCTCGCGCTCAGCAATTCGCTTTGCTCGAACCCGCAGCGCACTATGCCTAAACTCCCGAAAGCATTTCCAAAAGAGTTTATTGACCTGTGCCATTCCGTCACAGGGAAACGTCCGAAGATCGTTATTGACCACATTCTGAAACATGGTTTTATCACGACCGAGGAACTGAAAGAGAACTATGGCTACAGCCACCCACCACGAGCTGCACGAGACGTGCGTGAACATGGCATCCCGCTGGAAACTTTCAGGGTTACGGGTTCCGATGGAAGGGGAGTTGCCGCCTACCGCTTTGGCGATCTAAGTATTCAGCGCTTCAAAAAACTATCGGGCAGAACAGGGCTATCCAATAAAATCAAAAATGCGTTGGTCGAGAAATATGGTTGCAAATGTTTTATTTATCTCGAAGAAGTCGATGAGCGCGAACTGCAAATTGATCATCGCGTTCCATACGAAGTTGGCGGCGACGGAGAAGGAACCGATCTCGATCCAGAAGATTTTATGCTACTTTCCGGTTCTGCCAACCGGGCAAAATCGTGGTCTTGCGAGCATTGCGAACACTGGCACAACATCAAAGATCGGACAAGTTGCCTGACCTGTTATTGGGCGTACCCAGAAAACTATTCGCATATCGCCACGCGTCAAATTCGACGGCTTGATCTTGTTTGGCAGGGCAAAGAAATCGACATCTACGAAAAGTTGAAAGCGGAAGCACATGCGCTTGAAAAAGAAATTCCCTCGTTTGTTAAAGCAATCCTTGAAAGAGAGATTCTCCGAAAACGCACCTAGCCCGGCGCTCAACAGGACACTGCGTAATAAAGCCGCGCAGCGACCATGACCTTGAACGTTAGACCGACTTCAGTGGCGATGCCTTAAACCCGAAGACTTGATCAGCACTTGCAGCCCATCCTTTTCTTGCGCTATAGTCTGCCCCACAAGTGGGAGAGAGCAGATGCATTTATCTCTGCCGCCGAAGGCGCAATCCACCCGGAAACGCTCAGGCAAAAGGACCGTTTGTGCAATGAACTCTGGAGAGCGGCGCGACCAGCGCCCACCGATGGGGCAACGTGGTTGGACGATTTTTCAGCTACGGTAATCTCTCAGGTATCAAGGACAGGGGGGTGAACTCGCAGGAGTTCGCCCTTTTTTTGTTTCTGAAAAAAGTTTCAACACCTTCACTCAAGGCATTGACATGACACAGAAAACTGTTCTTAACGAGGCCCATCGCCGCTTAGGCGCCAAGATGGTCGATTTCGGCGGCTGGGATATGCCGCTCCACTACGGCTCGCAAATTGAGGAGCACCACGCGGTGCGCCGTGATTGCGGGATGTTTGACGTTTCGCATATGTGCGCCGTTGATGTCGCCGGGCCGGAGGCCAAAGCCTTCTTGCTGCGCCTCATTGCCAACAATGTCGAAAAGCTCAAAATGCCGGGCAAGGCACTTTACAGCGCCATGCTCAACGCAACGGGCGGCGTGGTTGATGATCTGATCGTCTATTTCATCGCCGACGGTCAATACCGTATTGTCATCAATGCCGGTACCGCCGAAAAGGATCTCGCTTGGATGGCCGCCCGCCGCGACGACTGGAAGCTCGAAGTGGCTATCGTGGCGCGTCGTGATCTGGCGATTGTCGCCGTGCAAGGCCCTAACGCCAAAGCTAAAGTCTGGCAGGTGTTGCCGCAAACCCGTGTTGCCAGCGAAGCCCTTAAGCCCTTTTTCTCGGCGCAGG
>CAIWVX010000152.1 GCA_903916205.1 uncultured beta proteobacterium | reverse complement strand
CGATCTATCATAAATCTTTGCCAAGAAGCCCCTTTGGCCTTGTCAAGCGGCGATAGCGAAGCGCTACGTTTTGCATGGCCGAGTAAGCCGTGTGTAAGCAGGGGCAGAGACCGAGCTCTCGTAGAGCAAGTCAATAAAAACAAATTATTACCCGTGTTTTCAAGCGGTTTTCTACGAGGTATCTCTACGGTTAATTTCTAATTTTTACCTGTGTTTAGAACCTATGGCACGAGAGTTGCTTTATGGCTCAGTGTGTAATCGCCAGTGTGGAGTTTCCGTGGTCAGTAAAATTGATAATGCGTTCGCCTTTCAAGAAAAAGCCTTGGGTTTGCGGGCGTTTCGGCAACAGGTTCTGGCCGGGAATATCGCGAACGCAGACACCCCAAATTACAAAGCGCGCGACTTCGACTTTTCGACAGCATTGAAACAAGCCGTTTCAGGCCGCGATAGCCGCAACCTGCAAATGATCACAACCAACTCGCAGCATTTATCTGCGGGTGCCAATGCGGGCCCGACGCGTCTGCTGTACAGCCTACCTGCGCAATCCAGTGTGGATGGCAATACCGTCGATATGGACGTTGAGCGCGGCAAGTTTTCTGAAAACGCCATTCAGTATGAGGCCGGTCTGTCCTTTGTTAGCGGCCAGGTTAAGACCTTGTTATCAGCGATTCAGGGGTAATTGTTATGAGCCTATTTAACGTCTTCAACATTTTAGGGTCCGGCGCACTTACGGGCGTTAAGGCTTCGGTAAATTTCGATTCACGCTCCAGCATTCCGGCGACTACGAGCTACAACGGGCCTATTGCTTTGTCGATTAATCCACTTCTGAGGCAAGAGTGATGTCTTCTCGTACTATAGCGATGACTTTTGCATGCGTTAGCGTGTTAAGCCAAATGACTTTTGCGCAACTTTCTGTTGCTGAAGAAAGCGCTGTGCCAAAAGAAGCACAATCAGCGAGCCAAACTTCGAGTGCGTTAAATCTAAAAGTGGGGAGTCTGAGAGTCAAGGCGGACAAACAAGACGGGGCGATGACACCCTTGCTTAAATTGGAAGATCTCGTCGGGCTGGCCATCAGCACTCACCCTGGTGTCAGTGCTAAGCGCGCTAATTTTTATGCCATGCAAGCCGAAGAGCAGACCGCACGCTGGCAGTATTTCCCAACCCCGGCGTTTTCGAATAGAACATACGAAAAAGCCGATATGCTGAATCGCACGGGGACTATGAGTTTTTCTCTCCAGCAGCCGATCTGGACTGGCGGGCGTTTAAGTGCGGGGCTCGAGAAAGCCAGTTCACAGACCCGCTCAGCCTATATTTCCATCATTGAGACGCAACATGAGGTGGCGGTTAACATCACAGCCGTTTATCAAAGTTGGTTGCAAGCCACCGGCCGTGTTGAGGCTTTGAGTCAATCCGTCCTCTTCCATGAAGATCAAGTAGAGAGTATGAAACGACGTTTCGCGGGGGGGGTTTCTCCCGAGGTCGATTTGACTCTAGTTAAAGCCCGATTGATGCAGGCGCAAAGCGATTTGGCGGCGAGTCAATCTGATCAGCGTGATGCTTTATCAAAACTGTCACAGTTAGTCGGACGCTCGTTGACTTCAGAGGAAATCGATCTGCCAACGGATGATGTGGCCGACCCTCCTGCGTTGGAGAACCTAGTCAAAAAAGCGGATGCGATTTATCCGGTGTTACGACGTATCGAAGCCGATATTGACGCGGCACAAAGCGACGTTGAATTGAAGCGTGCGAGTCTGTGGCCGACCGTTAATTTGCGTGTAGAAAGTAATCGTTACACACAACTCACCGCCCCAAAAAGCCTGACTGACAACCTGATCATGCTAACGATTGAACACAACATCGGCGCGGGTTTCAGCGTTATGTCTGCGATAGACGCCTCTACCGCTCGGCTTATTGGTTTGCGCGAAACCCACGAAAGTGCGCGGCGTGACATGATCAATAGGATTTACAATGATCACGAGGATTACACCAGCGGTCTGGCGCGTCGTATCAGCATTCTGGTGACACGCAAATCGGCAAAAGAAATCCTTGATTCCTATTCCCGCTTGTTTGTTGTAGGCAAGCGAAGCTGGATGGAAGTACTTAATGCCGCTCGCGAATTGACGCAAGCCGACATCAGCCTAGCTGATGTCAAAGCGCAAATTGCCGCCACGGCTTATCGCCTCTTCCTGTATAGCGGATCGCTCGACTGGTATCAAACAACGGATGTTTCAAATCTACCTATTAAGTCCACTGTGTCTGCTGAACCGGCGGTGCCTGTAGCGCCTGCTGTGTCCGTTGAACCGGCGGTGTCTGTCGAGCCAGAGGCATCGGTTGAACATGCTGTGTTTGCTGAACCAGCGGTGCCTGTTGCACCTGCGGTATCGGTTAAACCTAAATCTGCGATGCCTGTTGCACCGGCGGTGTCAGTTGAACCTGCGAT
>CAIWVX010000151.1 GCA_903916205.1 uncultured beta proteobacterium | reverse complement strand
TCCTCAGTTCCGCTGACGATAAGTTATTCGAGAACCTCACCATTCGTGGTTTTGGGACGCTTGGCGCGGTTCACTCAAGCTCAAGAGAAGCCGATGTTGTGCGTGACCTGACGCAACCGGATGGCGCCCATGGGAACTGGTCGCCGTCGGTCGATTCGATCTTGGGATTACAGGCCAACTACAAATTTAACCCGGTGCTGGAAGGCGCCGTTCAAGTGATCAGTAACTATCGTTATAACGGAACCTATAATCCAGAAATCAGCTTGGCTTTCCTGAAGTACAACGCCACAGAGAGCCTTGGTCTGAGAGCCGGAAGACTCGGCATGGAGTTCTACATGCTGGCTGATTCGAGGCGAATCGGTTATTCCTCGCTGATGGTTCGGCCTCCGGTCGAATACTATGGCGGGCAACCTTTCTATAGTTATGATGGGGCCGACGCCACGTTTACTATGCCAACGAACCACGGCATTTTGACGGCCAAAGGCTTTGCCGGGGTGACGGGCGGCGAGTTACGCATCGGCGTCGCTAATGAACCTGACGCTCGATCATGGAATATAAAAGGTTCACCGATGTTCGGCGGCTACTTAGATTATGCGCAAGGCGCATGGCAATGGCGGGCAACCTACGCCCAAATGAAATTTGCCCAAGCTTTTCCGACGCAAGATCTGGATTATGGTTTCCGTCAGTTTTCAACAGGCACCAATGACCCACGAGCGGCTCGCGCCATGGATGACACGGTCGTCCTCAATAAACGCGTGCATTATTATTCGGTAGGCACTATTTATGAGAATGGTGCTTTTCAGTCGCAATTGATGCTCAGTCGAACCGTTCACGAAAGCGGTGCTTTTGAAAACGTTGACGCGGGTTACGGTTTAATCGGTTATCGCTATTCGGCCTTCACCCCGTATGCCGGTTATTCTTTCGCGCGTTCCAAACCCAAACTGATAAACACCGGATTAAGTGACTATTATCTTGTCCCTGGTATTGTTGGACAGACCGCAATCCAACTTGATGCCGCTTTGCAAAGCGCACTCCAAGGCTCACACATCTCACAAAGCACTACCTTTGCCGGGATGCGCTGGGATTTCAGGACGAATACCGCCTTAAAGCTACAGTGGGACATTGTGCGTGGCGACCCGAACAGTAATCAACTCGTACAAAAAGAAACCGCGCTCTGGAACGGGAAAAACAACCTGTTTACCGTGACGCTGGACTTTGTTTTTTGAGCGGGCGAATGAATATCATGAAAACTCATTCCCTCGTTATTAGCCTCTTTATGGTTTGCATGGCTTTGGCAACGCCCGCCCAAGCGGAAGATGTGGTGGTTGTCGTCAATGCCTCAAGTGGCATTAAACAACTGACTCAGGAACAGGTGATCAACATCTTTCTTGGTCGCCATCGTTATTACCCCAGTGGTTTACAAGCCGCACCGATTGATTTACCGGACAACAATCCAGCCAAGGCACAGTTTTATCGAAAATTGATCAACAAGGACATGCCGGACGTCAATGCGTATTGGTCGCGACTCTTGTTTTCAGGGCGCGTGGTGCCGCCGGTGCAAACGAATAGTTCCATCGAAGTGAGCAAACTACTCATGTCCTCGAAGAATGCGATTTCTTATATGTTTCGTTCGGAAGTCGATCAACGATTCGTCGTCGTTTATGCCTTAGATGATCTTCAGTAGAAAGATACGGCTACCCTACTGGGGGATTCTTCCTCGCGCTGCTTTTGCCATTTCCTTGATGGCCGTCATTGCCGGTTTGATTTCAATTGGCGTGACGTTGATGGTCATGCGCGACCGAGCCAGCAATATTGCCAATCAGGAATTAGGTCAACTCATTGATACGGTTGAAAGTACCGTACAAATTGCGTGTTTTGTTGAAGATCGAACACTCGCCGCCGAAGTCGTTCGTGGCTTACTTAAAAACTCCAAAATCAAGGGCGTCACCATTCGTGCGGGATCAATCGATCTAGCGAGCTACTATCGACCTGATCCTCAGGCCAGCAGTACCGTCACAAAATCAGAC
>CAIWVX010000150.1 GCA_903916205.1 uncultured beta proteobacterium | reverse complement strand
GTTTTGTATCATTTCAGCCGCTTCTTCAGCGGTAAGAATCGGGAAAGGTAGTGACATTTTTAAATCTACTCCTTATTAACGATAAAAAAACCGGAAAGAGCCAGCAATTTACTGGCTGCACTAAATGTTTCGATCAAACAAAAATACAACTAAATGCGACTTCCTGAGCTATGCAAAAACCGCCGTTATTGTAGCTGGTTTTGAAAAGTGTAGCGTATCCAAAAACATATCTAAAAACAATCCCAAATTCCGCGATTGAAATTCTCCCAGCCTGCCGGACGATATTTTTTTACATGTTTGGTGCGGAAATTAAAGCGACGAAAAGTTGCCGAGTCGTCGAGTCGACACCGATACGGTTGTTTGAATGACATTCAGGTAATTCGGCGAATTTTGCACGAACCCACTTAAGCGCACCGGGGGTGCCTTGTTGTTGCCGAGAGGTCACCCGCTGTTTACGGAGACATGGTTTGGGCCAGCATGAAGCTCCGCGCCCGAATCGCACTGAACAGATCAATCGCCTCGGCGGCGATCTTTAACACCCATGCCCCGGCATGACGCACCCCCTTGCCCGGCAGGTGAAACAAACGCCAGCGCACGGTCGCCACTTGGCAACGCCCCCAGTCTGCGTCAAGGGCGGAATGCCTGAACAGGAGAAACAGATTGTGCGCAATGACGCCGATACGGTAGAAGGCGGCATTGGCTTTGAACTGTCCGCAGGGCATGCGCTCCATGCCGAAGCCGATCTTCAGCGCCTTGATCCCATTTTCCGAGACCTCACCACGCTGGCGATACCCAATTAGGGTGGCTTCTGTTGACTCAACACGATGGCTGGCAATCACGTGATATCGAGGTTTGTCATCAAACAGCTCCCCCTGATGTTTGTGTTTGACGATAATCAGCCGAAAAGCCTTCTTCGTTTCGCTCATGCGATGCAAAGTTTCGGCAACGGTGCCGGCGGCGTAATGTTTCCACGCGCTTTCGGGGAGGTCGGCAATGCGCTTTTGTGTGGCGGCATCCAGACGCCCACCGATGGCAAAGGTCTTGCCCGTCGCCTCGCAGTCATTAAAGAGACTGGCCTGATAACCTGCCGCGTCCAGCCGAAGATGCGCAATACGATGCCCCTTGGGCAAGCGTGCCTCGCACGCTTTTATGAATCCAAGATTGTCTGTCGCGGGGGCCATGTTGCCTTCGCGGAATTCGTCATGGATGACGAAGCCGGTTTCGGCGAGGTGGCCGATCATGGGCCTATCGCCTTGTTCGCCTTTGTAGGTGAATAGCGCGGCTTCCTTCTCGGCAACGAGTTGACTGGCATCGGCGTCCAAGGTGTGTGCGGTGATCCCGCTCTGCCGAAGGCGCGTGGCGGCAATACGCGGGTTAATGTGGCCCAAACCCGATAGCCCGGCTTCTTCTCCCGTGCGACGCAGCCAGTCGTCAACGACGTCTGTGCTGTGCACCGCTTCGCGTTTAAGGAGGGTCGCCAACGCTCTGTCGTTCTTAAGAAGGCGGAGATCTTCCAGAGAGCGGCCTCCACCGGTGAGCATCAGGACCAATGGGGTGACGTAGGCGTCTGCCTTGTCGCCCCGACCACTGCCCGGTTGAGGCATTTCTTGGGCTAACCACCGGGAAAGCCCTAAGCCACGAACAAATTCGCCGAACAGCGCCAGTCCAACATTCGCCGTCAGCCCTTCTTCCGTTGCTTCAAGCTTGAACGGAAGCACCGTCTGTACCAAAGTACCCGTCGCCCCGCCGCCTTTCGTCACCCGATAGGTGAGTGTCTCGATAACCTCAACTCTACCGGATCGTCTGCTTGGCAGGGTTCTTTATGTTCTAAGGAAACGCCGAATAAGTACCAAAAGCGGTGAACGATTCTTTTATCATAGAGTCTGACAGGGCGTTCTGCTCACAAGGGTAAAGACGATGAAGCAAATGACACTGGCCGCTGCAAAGGGGTTCGAGAAACACAACTGAGCGACGCGCAAAGCGGAGTTTCTGTCGCGCATGGAAGGACTGATGCCGTGTGCCGAGTTCTGCGCGTTGATCGATCCGCATTACCCGAAGGTGGGTAATGGGCGGCCACCGGTGGGTCTGGAGCGGATGCTGCGGATGTACTGTATTGCCAATTGGTTCAACCTCAGTGACGTGGCCTGTGAGGATGCTCTGTACGATGTTCCCGTGTTCCGAGAATTCTGCCGGATCGATCTGGGGCGAGAGAGGGTTCCGGAT
>CAIWVX010000149.1 GCA_903916205.1 uncultured beta proteobacterium | reverse complement strand
TGAGGCCGGTCTCTGGTCAAGCAGAGAATCGGCTATCGAGCACATGACTCTGAGTCACCTCGACATAGGGCAAGCGTTCGACGGCGATGGGGGCCAGCGAAGTAGGCATTGAAAGCGTCGGCCAATGTCTGATTTTCCTCAAGGCGAAGACCGGGATACCCGTCTAATGTAATATGTTCCCTAGGTTTGAGAAGCTTGGCATTGTGGGCGTCAAAGTTCATAGTGGCGTAAGTTTTCAAAAACCGTCGAAACACCCAGCGTAAGTTCTATGAGTTACTCCAAAAACTTACGCCAAACAACCAAGTTATAAAAAGCTCAAACAAGCGTAGTTGATGTATCTAAATAAAGCAAAAACCGATAAAAGTAACAGAGGCAACGATTTGAAGGTCAATAACGAAGAAAATCAAGAATTTATAAATTCTCAATTTAACAAACACACCCCCATGATGCAGCAATATCTGCGCCTTAAGGCTCAGAACCCTGGCCTTATGATGTTTTACCGTATGGGTGATTTTTACGAATTGTTCTTTGATGATGCGGAGAAAGCAGCCCGCTTACTCGACATCACCTTAACGACCCGTGGTCAGAGTGCCGGGAATCCGATAAAAATGGCTGGCGTGCCCTACCACGCCGTTGAGCAGTACCTTGCCCGACTGGTTAAACTCGGCGAATCGGTGGTGATCTGTGAGCAAATCGGCGACCCGGCGACCAGCAAAGGCCCGGTCGAACGGGCTGTCACGCGAATTGTCACGCCGGGCACGCTAACCGATGCGGCGCTCCTCGACGAAAAACAAGATGTTTTGCTTATGGCCGCCTCAGTCACTCGCCAGCAGGCGGGGCTGGCTTGGCTCAACCTAGCCAGTGGTGAATTTCGTATTTGTGAAGTGGGGCTGGAAAAACTCGCGACCACCCTCGAACGCATCCGACCCTCAGAAATTATCGTTGCAGAAAGTCTCGATCTTCCCTTCGCCACAGAGATTGCGCTGACACGTAAGCCCGACTGGCACTTTGATTCAGAAGCGGCTGGACGCGAGCTTTGCGCACACTTCAAAACCGCCTCGCTTTCAGGTTTTGGCGTAGACGGTTTGCGTCCCGCTTTGGCCGCTGCAGGGGCTTTGTTGCGCTATGCCCAAGCCACACAAACGTGCGCCTTGCCCCATGTACACGCCCTGATCGTCGAACGTGACAACAACTACCTCGGCCTTGATACCGCCACCCGGCGCAACCTTGAACTGACCGAAACTCTGCGCGGGCAACCGGCCCCGACACTCTGTAGCCTACTTGACACCTGTGTCACTTCAATGGGCGCGCGGGCCTTGCGTCATGCGCTGCACCACCCGCTGCGTGATCCGGCGATTCCCGCCGCACGCCATGCCGCGCTTGAAGCCCTGCTCGACAATGACGCGCAAAACTTGCGCGAACTGCGCCAGGCGCTGCGCGGTTTTGCTGACATTGAGCGTATTGCCGGTCGTATCGCGCTATTTAGCGCACGTCCACGCGACCTCTCCAGTCTGCGCGACAGTCTACATCGACTGGTTGAACTGCGCCTTCCGCTAACAGATTCCCCAGCCCCTTTGCTGACCCATCTGCTGGCTGAACTAGCGACACCTGCCGCCGCGCTTGATCTCCTCAGTCGCGCCATTGCCCTTGAACCCGCCGCCTTGGTTCGTGACGGGGGGATAATTGCCAGCGGTTTTGATGCCGAGCTAGACGAGCTTAAAAGCATCAATGACAACTGTGGCGCCTTCCTCGTTGAGCTTGAAGCACGAGAACGCGAACGCACCGGAATCACCAATCTCAAGGTCGAATACAACCGCGTTCATGGCTTTTATATCGAGATCACCAACAGTCATGCCGCCAAAGTGCCTGACGATTATCGGCGGCGACAAACATTAAAAAACGCCGAGCGCTACATCACGCCGGAATTAAAAACCTTCGAGGATAAGGCGCTATCGGCTCAAGACCGTGCCTTGGCCCGCGAGAAAATACTCTACGAAAATATCCTGACCGCTTTGCAAACCGACATCCCGCAACTCCAGCAGATCGCCCGAGCCGTCGCCCACGCCGATCTTCTCGGAGCCTTCGCCGATGTTGCACTGAGCCGCGATTACTGTCGCCCCATTTTTTCCAGCGAACCCGGACTGTTCATCGAAGGCGGTCGTCACCCGGTCGTTGAAGGCCAACTCGCCGGAGGCGAATCCTTCATCGCCAATGACACCCGACTCGGCGAGGGTCGCCGTCTGCTGCTCATCACCGGCCCGAACATGGGCGGCAAATCAACCTACATGCGGCAAACTGCCCTCATCGCACTGATGGCCCACGTCGGCTGTTTCGTACCGGCCAAGCAAGTCGTCCTCGGCCCGCTTGACCAGATTTTCACGCGCATCGGTGCGTCGGACGATCTCGCTTCAGGACGGTCAACCTTCATGGTTGAAATGACCGAATCGGCGGCCATTCTGCACCACGCGACGGAAAACAGTCTGGTGCTCATGGACGAAGTCGGGCGCGGCACCTCAACCTTCGACGGCATGGCGCTGGCCTTCGCCATTTGCCGCCATTTGGTCGAAAAAAATCACGCGCTAACGCTGTTTGCCACCCACTATTTCGAGCTTACCTCGCTGGCAAACGAATACGCTGATCTAGCTAACGTCCATCTCGATGCCATCGAACACGCCGAGCGCATCGTCTTTCTCCATGCCGTTGAAGACGGCCCAGCCAATCAGAGTTACGGCATTCAAGTCGCCGCCCTAGCGGGCATTCCCGCCTCGGTACTCAAAGCCGCGCGCCGTCAGTTACGCGAATTTGAACAACGAGCAGCGACCCATCCGCAACAACCCGATCTCTTTGCCGCGTCATTCCCGTCGATGCCCGAACCCGCCGAAGACACGCCCCATCCGGCGCTAGCGCGCCTGTCGTCAATCAACCCCGACGACCTGACGCCGAAACAGGCGCTTGAAGCTCTTTATGCGCTTAAATCGCTGGTGTGATTGACGCTAAGTGGGCGGTGCAACGAGTCCCTTCGTTCTTGGTAAAATCACTGACCGGTTATCGTTTCGCGATTTTGATGAGAATTTGAACTTACGCCATGACACATGTTGCCGACAGCGATTTTCTCCGCCGCCTCGGGGCAGGGAACTACCTTTCATTCGTATTGTCCTAGCCATTGAGCCTTAAACGCTTGGCCTGTCCGCTGAATTTGACCGTTCTGGAGATTGACTTGAAATCCATATTATTAACGCTTTGTCTTTGCATGACACTTCTCACGCCGGCCCTTGCTGCGGATACGAGCTATCGGAAAGAGGTGGCCCCAATAATCAAGGCGCAATGTTTTGAGTGCCACGACAGTACATCGCCTTCGCAGGTGCAGTTCCAGACCAATGTCGAGGGCTACAAAACCGCCAAAGTTGGGCCACGCCTTGATACCTATGCGGACTTAATGGCGCTGATTGTTTGGCCTGATACCGGTGCTTTAATGCGCCGCCTTGATGACGGCAGTCAGCATCCCGACAAGAAGCCCGGCAATATGTATAAACACTTAGGGGATTCTGAGCTTGAACGACAAGCCAACTTGGCGATAATTAAGTCTTGGCTGGGTGAAAATGCTTGGAATTTGAACCGTTGGCAAAAACGTGGCGATGTCCCGGCGATTACCAAGGAGCAACTGGATCAACTTCAATTGAGGTACTGATTCCGAGCGTTATTCAGCCGCGCAACATGAGGCGTATAGTAAAATTTGCTAATGGCTTGTGGAGAAACACACCCAAAGCTGACCAAGCCTCATTCATTTCCTTTCTGAAGATCGCTCATTATGCAAAAAGAACCTCGTTTTTCGCTCAATCGCAGCCTAGTTATTCTGCGCCATAAGCCGCCATTTCTCGCTTGGCTCACCTCGGTAGACGCCGATTCATCGCTGACCTTCGCCGATCTGGAGGATGACAGCGATGCGTTTCTTATCCCCGATGAGCAATTTCTTGAAAGCGAATCGGATGTACAGAAGTGGGTTGAGCAGCGTTGGGCTGGACTCTTTGAGCACATGCTATCCAATTGGATTGCGGATCAGGATCTTTGGCCGCAAAAGCGCACGCTGGAAATGTTTCGGAAGTGGTTCGCTATTGAATTTCACTCGATGGTGTGGGATTTAGCGGTCACGGAGTTCGAGGTTGAGGAATGGTTTGAACCTAAAAACCTCAGTTACCCGATTCCGCCAGCATGATTTTCGAGAAATTGATGCGCGGAAGGTGGCGCAATTCCGGCGAGGACGTGCTTGAGATGATCGCAGACGCGGCACCAAACGGTAATTGA
>CAIWVX010000148.1 GCA_903916205.1 uncultured beta proteobacterium | reverse complement strand
CAACTGAATCTATTCGATTTTTAACCGGACAGCAGTGATATCAAGCCTTTCTACGGGAGTATCTCAGAGACTGTGAATTTCTCAATTTTCACGCTCGCCATAGTGCAGCTTTGCAGTTTTCATCTACGCCGTGAACTGCAAAAATAATCCAAGGGGGCGCAGGATTTTCTGCGCACGCTGTCGCTCACATTTCAAACGGTGCGCTACGCACGCTTCCAACGTGAAACGCCCTTTAATTAGCCTGTGAACGCCTGCCAAACAGCCAGGGCATCGCGGGTTTCGGCCACGTCATGCACGCGCAAAATATGTGCGCCCTGCTGCGCCGCCAACAAGGCGGCTGAAAGGCTGCCGGCTAAACGTTGTTCTACAGGACGACCGGTAATCGTTCCCAACATTGACTTGCGTGAAATGCCGGCAAGTAAGGGCAACCCGTTAATAGAAAGCGCTTCAAGGTGACGTAAAAGCACAAGGTTATGTTCAAGCGTTTTACCAAAACCGAAGCCCGGATCGAGCAGCAGTCGTTCTGCCGCGATCCCAGCGGAAAGCGATGCTTGCACTCGGTTAGCCAGAAAATCGCGTACCTCACCAAACACATCGGTATAGACCGGGGTTTTTTGCATATTCAGCGGCTCGCCCTGCATGTGCATAAGGCACACCGCACAATCACTGGTCGCCACAGCCTCCAGTGCGCCCGAAAGGCGAAGAGCGTAGATGTCATTAATCATCGACGCCCCATGATCAAGGACGGCGCGCATCACTTCCGGCTTATAGGTATCAACGGAAAGTGGCACGCCACAATCACGCAAAGCATCAAGCACCGGCAGCAGGCGTTTCAACTCTTCTTCCGTGGTCACTGGAATGGCTCCGGGGCGTGATGACTCTGCGCCCAGATCAAGCAAATCGGCCCCGGCTTCAATCTGGTGCCAGGCATGGGCGATGGCCCGCTGGCAATCACTGTCCAAACCGTCGCCAGAGAACGAGTCGGCTGTCAGGTTGACGATCCCCATAATCAGAGGATGATTCAACGTCAGCTTAAATTTTCCACAACGAAGCATAAAACCTTGGCGTAAAAAAGCCGGGAAAATTCCCCGGCCTAGTTTGAGTCAGCGGACTCAGGCGGTGGCGGCAGCGCTTGGTGCGGCATCCGGCGGTGGGGTGTCTTCGGCGCTATCGGCTCGCGGCAAAGGTTGCCGGGGTGGCCTTGGCGGCTTGCCTTCCATGATGTCGTTGATCTGGTCGGCGTCGATGGTTTCAAGTTCAAGCAAGGCCGCCGTCATGGCTTCAACCTTGTCGCGGTTCTCTTCGAGCAGCTTACGCGCTAGGGCATATTGCTCGTCAATAATGCGGCGGATTTCCGCATCCACCTTCTGCATCGTCGTTTCCGACATATTCTTGTGTGTTGTCACCGAGCGTCCGAGGAAGACTTCGCCTTCATTTTCACCATAGACCATCGGCCCTAATGCATCAGACATGCCGTAGCGCGTGACCATGTCACGCGCCATTTGGGTGGCCCGCTCAAAGTCATTGGACGCACCGGTGGTCATCTGATGCATGAATAGCTCTTCAGCAATACGACCGCCAAACAGCACGGCAATGCGGCTCATCAGATAAACACGGTCATAGGCATAACGGTCTTCTTCCGGCAATTGCATGGTCAAGCCCAAGGCTCGACCGCGCGGAATGATGGTGACCTTATGCACCGGATCAGATTTAGGTACCAGCTTGGCAACCACGGCATGTCCCGACTCGTGATACGCCGTATTACGCTTTTCTTCTTCGTTCATGACCATGCTGCGACGCTCGGCACCCATCAGGATCTTGTCTTTAGCTTTCTCGAAGTCATCCATGTCCACTAGACGCTTGCTCGCTCTAGCCGCAAACAAGGCGGCCTCATTGACCAGATTGGCTAGATCGGCCCCGGACATCCCCGGTGTTCCGCGTGCCAGAATGTCCGCCTTGACGTCAGGCGACAAGGGTACTTTGCGCATATGTACAACGAGAATTTGCTCGCGACCACGAATGTCCGGCAGCGGAACAACGACCTGACGGTCAAAACGACCTGGACGCATTAGCGCTGGATCAAGCACATCAGGACGGTTAGTTGCCGCAATCACGATGACCCCGACACTGCCTTCAAAACCGTCCATCTCAACCAGCATTTGGTTCAAGGTTTGTTCGCGCTCATCATTCCCGCCGCCCAGACCGGCACCACGCTGACGCCCCACGGCATCTAACTCATCAATAAAGATAATACATGGCGCATGTTTCTTGGCGTTTTCAAACATGTCACGTACCCGTGCGGCACCGACACCGACAAACATTTCAACGAAATCGGAACCGGAGATCGAGAAGAACGGCACCTTGGCTTCACCGGCAATCGCCTTGGCCAGCAGTGTTTTACCCGTCCCCGGATTACCGACTAGCAACACGCCTTTCGGAATCCGTCCGCCCAATTTCTGGAACTTGGTCGGATCACGCAGAAAATCGACCAGTTCAGAAACCTCTTCCTTGGCTTCATCACAACCCGCCACGTCAGCAAAGCTGATGCTGTTGGTCGATTCATCGAGCAAGCGCGCTTTGCTTTTACCGAAAGAAAAGGCTCCGCCTTTACCGCCACCTTGCATCTGGCGCATGAAGAATATCCAAACACCAATGAGCAACAACATCGGGAACCAACTGACGAAAATATTCATCAGGAAAGACTGCTCTTCTTCAGGACGGGCTTCAACTTTGACGCCATGTTTGAGCAGATCGGAAACCATCCAGAGATCCGGCGGTGCGTAGGACGTTAATTTACGACCATCCGCCGTTGTGGCCTTGAGCACCCGCCCCTCAATGACCACTTTGGTTATGGAGCCACTGCCGACTTCTTCCATGAATTGCGAATATTCCATCGAAGCCTGAGGTGCCTGACGGGTATTGAACTGGTTAAAGACGGTCATCAGTACCAGACCGATCACTAGCCATACCGCCATATTTTTAAACATGTTATTCAATGCAGTACCTCTTTTTCGTTGCCCTTCAGGAAATTCCTGAAAAGGCTATTTAAGACTGAAAGATAGGATTCTAAACCTTCTAACTCGAATCAGACAGCGCAAACACCGGCCCAATAAACGCTATTCAATTTTTTAAGCCTTTGCCGAGTAGATACACCTCAGCACTTCGATCCCTAGAGGCATCCGGTTTACGCGATGCAACCGTCTTAAAGATCAAACGCATTTCGCGGACAAATTCCTCAAAACCATGACCTTGGAAAACTTTGACCAGTAAAGCCCCATCGGGTTTCAACCAGATCCGAGAAAACTCCAGACACAGTTCAGCCAGATGAATGACCCGTGCCTGATCGGAAAGTAGAACACCGGAGATATTGGGGGCCATGTCCGAAAGTACAAGCCCGACCTTCTCGCCCGCCAGCAGCATTTCAAGTTGAGTCAACACACTTTGATCGCGAAAATCTCCCTGAATAAAATCGACCCCGTGCAAGGGTTCCATTTCCAGAAGATCCAAAGCAATCACCCGCCCCTTGGCCTTCATCCGTTTAGCCGCCACTTGTGACCATCCGCCGGGAGTTGCTCCGAGATCCACGACCACCTCACCGGAACGAATCAGGTGATCGCGATCATCAATTTCCATCAACTTGTATGAAGCGCGAGAACGATAACCTTCAGCCCGAGCACGCTGCACATAAGGATCATTGACGTGCTCGCGTAACCAGGCATTACTTGTTCGCGTTCGTTTCATGGCTTAATACTCGGTAAAATGCGTTCTTTATAAAGGTTTTCTCTATGCTCGATATTACCGCCGATCAACGACGCGCTCTGCGTGCCCGTGCTCATGCTTTGAATCCTGTGGTGGCGATTAGTCAAAACGGGCTTTCTGAATCTGTGCTGCAAGAAATAAGCACCTGTCTTGAGCGTCATGAGCTAATCAAAATTCGTGTTTTTAATGATGATCGTGAACAGCGCGCGCAATACTTTGACACCATTTGCCAACAACTCGGTGCCGCTCCGGTACAGCACATCGGAAAACTGCTGGTTATTTGGCGTCCCTCAGCAGAAGCCAAATCAAGCCAATCGCGCCGCCGCCTTACAGAACCGCGCCGTACCAAGCGCAGCTTTCAGGGCAATACAAATGACTGAACCGCTTAAATTAAGCACGAAGGCCATGAAAGCATCAAAACCCTGTGTTTTTCTTCGTGTTCTTCGTGGTTCGACTGCATTTTTCTAGGGTGATCTATTTCTTGGGCGTTACTCGCAACTACTCGTAACGAACATCGAGCACTTCATACTCGCGCAACCCGCCAGGCGCCTGAACTTGGGCAATATCACCGGAAAATTTTCCGATCAATGCGCGGGCTATCGGCGAATTAACTGAAATTTTTCCGGCTTTGATGTCGGCCTCATCCTCACCGACGATCTGATACGTGACCTTGATACCAGAATCCTGGTCTTCCAGATCCAGCGTCGCGCCAAAAACACAACGACCATCGGCATCAAGCAACTTGGGATCAATGATCTGAGCGTTTGATAGCTTGCCATCAACGTCTTTAATGCGGCCTTCAATAAAAGCTTGGCGCTCCTTGGCGGCATCGTATTCGGCGTTCTCTGAAAGATCGCCATGTGAGCGCGCTTCGGCAATGGCCGCAATCACGCTGGGACGCTCAATGGTTTTAAGTTGATGCAGTTCGGCGCGAAGGATTTCAGCGCCTTTTACTGTCAGAGGGATTTTATTCATGATTTTGTTACCAAGGCAAAACCACCGGCCCGCATAACGCGTTGAATACCGGCGATTTAAGGGTTATTAAAGGAGCTGTGCATGCAGCGTCTGGATGGGGTAAACCTCCAGAACGCCACGATTTTTAATGCCTACTGTGCCAGCTTCAGCCCCCCAGATTGTCGTGTACATCGTTACACGCGCTGACAATCCAGAAGTCCGAATTGAACGTGAATCATTAATCGCCTGACGTTTTTCCTCAGCGGTGTTGATGATCAATGCAATTTCTTTGTTTTTGATCATATCAACGATGTGTGGACGCCCTTCAATCACCTTGTTCACCGTAGCTACCGGGATTCCTGCCGCCAAAATGGTGGCCGCCGTGCCGCGTGTCGCTAGGAGGCTGAAACCGGCCTCATGCAGATCGCGGGCAATATCAACGACTTTCAACTTGTCGGAATTTTTGACGCTGATGAAAACTTTGCCTGACAAGGGAAGCTTAACGCTAGCGCCCATTTGACTCTTGATGAAGGCTTCCTCAAACGTTCTGCCGACGCCCATGACTTCACCAGTCGACTTCATTTCCGGGCCAAGGATGGTATCCACACCGGGGAACTTGTTAAACGGGAAGACGGCTTCCTTGACCGAGAAGTAGGGAGGAATCACTTCTTTGGTTACCCCTTGGCTGGCGAGCGACCGCCCGGCCATACAACGTGCCGCGATTTTTGCCAGTTGCAGACCGGTCGCTTTGGAAACAAAAGGCACGGTACGCGAGGCACGCGGATTCACTTCGAGGACAAAAACCACATCATTCTGAATGGCAAACTGCACATTCATCAGGCCGCAAACGTTCAAACCTTTGGCCATCAACTTGGTTTGGCGACGCAGTTCATCCTGCATTTCCACCGACAAGGAATACGGCGGCAGCGAGCAAGCCGAATCCCCTGAATGGACGCCCGCCTGTTCGATGTGTTCCATGACGCCACCGATAATCACTTCATTGCCATCGGAAAGCGCATCGACGTCGACTTCAACGGCATCGTTAAGGAAGCGATCAAGCAGCACCGGCGAATCATTGGAAACCTTAACGGCCTCGCGCATGTAGCGCTCAAGATCGCGCGGCTCATGGACGATCTCCATCGCCCGTCCACCCAGCACGTAGGACGGCCTGACGACCAGCGGATAGCCGATTTCTTCGGCCAGACGCAAGGCATCGGGCTCGGTGCGGGCGGTGCGATTGGGCGGCTGGCGCAGACCTAAGTCATTCAACAGCCGCTGGAAGCGCTCGCGGTCTTCTGCCGCATCAATCATATCGGGACTCGTTCCGATAATCGGCACCCCATTAGCTTCCAGATCGCGCGCCAGTTTGAGCGGCGTCTGCCCACCAAACTGCACGATCACACCAACCGGTTTTTCAATCGCGACGATCTCAAGGACGTCTTCAAGGGTCAATGGCTCGAAATACAGCCGATCCGACGTATCGTAATCCGTCGATACGGTCTCTGGATTACAGTTAACCATGATCGTTTCGTAGCCGTCTGCACGTAACGCCAGCGCGGCATGAACGCAACAGTAGTCAAATTCGATCCCTTGCCCAATGCGGTTCGGCCCCCCGCCAAGCACCATGATTTTTTTACGATCCGTCGGTCGGGCTTCGCATTCTTCCTCGTAGGTTGAATACATATAGGCCGTACTGGTCGAAAACTCGGCAGCACAGGTATCCACCCGCTTATAGACCGGGCGAATGCCTTTTGCGTGGCGGTAGGCACGTACCTCGGTTTCGCTGGACTTGAGCAGTTTAGCCAGGCGCCGGTCGGAAAATCCTTTGCGCTTAAGCTCGCGTAGCGTTGCGGCATCGATCTCAACAAGCGCCATATCGTCGAGTTTCATTTCGATCTGGATAATATCTTCGATCTGGGCCAGGAACCACGGATCAATATGGGTCAGCGCATGAACTTCGTCGAGCGTGAAGCCGATTTCGAAGGCATCGCCGACATACCAGATGCGCTCTGGTCCGGGTGCGCCAAGCTCGCGTTCGAGTTCTTCGCGGTCGGTGGTGCGTTGATTCATGCCATCGACGCCCACTTCGAGACCGCGCAACGCCTTCTGGAAGGACTCCTGAAAGGTACGACCAATGGCCATCACTTCACCGACTGACTTCATCTGGGTCGTCAAGCGCGAATCCGCCGTAGGGAATTTTTCAAAGGCGAAACGCGGCACTTTAGTCACCACGTAGTCAATTGACGGCTCGAAGGAGGCCGGAGTTTTACCGCCGGTAATATCATTAGCCAACTCGTCCAGCGTGTAACCCACAGCCAGCTTAGCCGCCACCTTGGCGATCGGGAAACCGGTGGCTTTGGAGGCCAGCGCCGATGAGCGTGAAACCCGAGGGTTCATTTCAATGACGATCATGCGACCGTCGGTCGGGCAAATGGCAAACTGGACGTTGGAACCCCCGGTATCCACACCAATCTCGCGCAAGACGGCAATCGAAGCGTCGCGCATGATCTGATATTCTTTGTCAGTCAGCGTCTGGGCCGGCGCGACAGTAATCGAGTCGCCGGTATGCACGCCCATCGGATCAAGATTTTCGATCGAGCAAACAATAATGCAGTTGTCCTTTTTATCGCGGACAACTTCCATCTCGAACTCTTTCCAGCCGATCAATGACTCTTCGATCAGCAACTCTTGCGTCGGACTGGCTTCAAGACCGCGCTTGCAAATCTCGACAAATTCTTCCTGATTATAGGCAATCCCGCCACCCGATCCGCCCATGGTGAATGAGGGGCGAATAATCACCGGGAAACCAATCTCGGCTTGGACTTGCTGCGCTTCTTCCATTGAATGTGCGACAGCCGAACGGGCCGATCCGAGACCAATCCGGGTCATCGCCAGCTTGAATTTCTGACGGTCTTCGGCCATATCAATGGCTTCTTTTGAAGCTCCGATCATCTCAACGTTGTATTTTTTCAACACCCCGTGGCGCGCCAGATCGAGCGCGCAATTCAGCGCGGTTTGCCCACCCATGGTCGGCAACAGGGCGTCAGGACGTTCTTTCTCGATGATTTTTTCGACAACCGGCCAGGTGATCGGCTCGATATAAGTCACATCGGCCATTTCTGGATCGGTCATGATCGTTGCCGGATTGGAATTTACCAAGATGACCCGGTAACCTTCCTCGCGCAACGCCTTGCAGGCTTGAGCGCCGGAGTAATCGAATTCACACGCCTGACCGATGACAATCGGGCCAGCACCAATGATCAGAATACTTTTTAAGTCGGTACGTTTTGCCATGAGTTACTTTCCCCCGGCCTTCTTGATTTGCATCATCGTGATAAACCGGTCAAACAAATAAGCTAGATCGTGCGGGCCGGGACTCGCTTCAGGATGCCCCTGGAAGGAAAACGCCGGCACATCGGTTCGTGCCAAACCTTGCAGCGAACCATCAAACAATGAAACATGCGTCGGTCGCAAATGAGCCGGCAACGAGTCAGGATCAACGGCAAAACCGTGGTTCTGACTGGTAATCATGACCTGCTGCGTATCGAGATCCTTGACCGGGTGATTGGCGCCATGATGACCAAATTTCATCTTCATTGTTTTGGCACCAGAAGCCAGCGCCAGCAATTGATGGCCGAGACAAATCCCGTAAGTCGGCACGCCTTGCGCCAGTAATTCACGGATGGCCGTAATGGCATAATCACACGGCTCGGGGTCGCCTGGCCCATTGGACAAAAACACCCCGTCGGGCTGGTACTTGAGCACCTCTGCGGCGTTTGTTTTGGCCGGCACGACAGTCACTTTGCACCCCCGCGCCGCCAACATGCGCAGAATATTGCGCTTGATACCGAAGTCAAAAGCCACAACGTGATAATCGGCCTTGGCGCCCGGCACGTAGCCGTCGAGCGTCCACTCGCCCTCCGTCCACACGTAAGGCGAATCAACGCTGACCACCTGGGCCAGATCCATTCCAGCCAAACCGGGAAACGCCCGCGCCTGAGCAATCGCCGTCGCTTCATCGACCTCAACCGCCATAATGCAACCCGCCTGAGCCCCTTTTTCGCGCAGGATGCGGGTCAGCTTACGCGTATCAATCCCGGCAATAGCCACAACGCCGTGCTTTTCAAGGTAGGCGGGCAAGGTTTCCTGCATACGCCAGTTTTCGGCACGAATCGGCAAATCACGAATAACGAGACCGGCCGCAAAGTTGGCTCGCGACTCGAAATCCTCATCATTGCAACCGGTATTGCCGATATGCGGGTAAGTCAAAGTGACAATCTGACGGCAATAGGAAGGATCGGTAAGAATTTCCTGATAGCCGGTCATTGCCGTGTTGAACACCACCTCGCCATTAGTGGCCCCTTGAGAACCAATAGCATAACCACGGAAAACAGTGCCATCGGCCAAGGCGAGAATGGCGGGCGGAAGAGAGGGTAGCAATGACACAAAAGACTCCTGATCCGTAGCTTAGATATACAAAAGCGGGAGGGCGCACAGCCATCCCGCTTCAATACTTGAAAACCGGCAAAGAATAACGCAGGGGCCTCGGTTCGGCAATTGTTACTGGGAATCTTGATATATCCCGAAGAGCGATGAGACATTGTTTACAAATGTTATTTGCGATTTATCGAAAATAATTTTGTTTCAGTGCGCCTGATCAATATTTTGAGTCCTTTTGTGGAAACAATCATTTTGAAATGAGAATTGCTAATTTCGTCGAGGGACTCAACAACAAGATTTGCGTCATCCAACATCGCGCATACCGTCTGCACGATGAAGATGACTTGCGACTCAAAGCCCTCACTTGTATGCTAAAAAACATGAATGACATGCATTTGCAGCCACATTTTTTCACAAAGACTCTTTGAAAATTATCACTTCTTCGCGGGGATGATAACCCTGTTCTCGGCTATCACTGGAAGATATCTGGCTTAACTGCTCTTCAAGCTGTCGGCAGACATTCTCACCAAGACTCTTGGAAACTTCTGAAACGACTTTACTCCGGTTCAAGACCACTCGTCCGCCACGGCTGCTCAGAAGTTTGACATCCTGACCGGTGCCCATGGCGCTGAAAGAGGATTTGATCTTGAAGGTTCGGGTGCTGATGAGGCTGAATTCTCCAACCAGTTCCAGGCTAAGGGTATGCGATATGGTATTAGTGTTGATGATCGGATTCTCTTCCTGACGGAATTCGATGCTATTGACCACGCCAAAGAGTACGTAATCAGCACCGAGATACATGCCTTGTTTGATGCGTCCAATGATGTTGTACAGTTTTTCGTTATTTCTGGCGGGAAAGGGCGGGCCTTGAACTAATTCAAAAAGTCCAGTTTTGATAATGCTACCCTTGATGTCCGCCGTAAATTTTCGTAACTCGCCACTTTCAATGTAGCTGTAGGTGCCTTCATTGGAGTAATAGTTACTTTCCGATTTGGCGTTTACTGATCCGCTGCTACGGCGTGAATAGCCATAATCGGATTCGCGTTCGCTTTCTCGGCCTGAAGAGCGCAGCGAGGATCTTTCAGACGCTGAAACCGTCTTGAAATACTCGCTGACGCGCTCTTCGTAGGCCAAATCAGTTACGGCTACCTTGGGAGATTGCGGAGCAGCAAAGGCCGCGAAGCTAAAAGCTGCAATAGTAGCGAGCAAACCTGCACGCAAAAACAACTGAAAGTTCATGTTCAATTCTCCTAGTAGCCGTAAAGATCGCTACAGATTAACGTCTGGCCGTCTTGCGGATCTCTTTTTCCTCTGACCATCTCGAAAGACCGGTTTCGATATCAAACAGTGTCAGGTTGATCTTGTAATAAACATCTTTCATGTCAGCGGTTTTCTTCACAATGGAAGAAACGCTACCATCCAGACGGTATCTGGCACCCTGCATCTTGCCGACTTTGACTGACTTGGATTTGTCATAGAGGCCACTTTGTGACTGACGCATAAGCTCATTGGTCTGATTTTGCATGTTCTTCTCATCGACAGCATAAATCACCCCGTTTTTCTGGAGCTGTGTACGGATTGAGTCAGTAATCAGCGAGGTGTCGAAGTATTCGCTAGTCTTGTTCTGGACTGGAGAAGCAACCAATGGCTGCTCTCTCTTGATGAGGTTTTGAACGACTGGATGTTGAATCAGTGACTGAATCATTTTTTCTGTAGTCATCTGAATATCTGTCGAACCGAGTTCGGTGGTGACCGTTTCAACTGCCTTAGCATCGCCGTAGCTGACGCCGCTGGTCCCTGTGGTCGGCGAGGTGGTTTGGCAACCGGCCAGTGCCAGAATCATTGCGCCTGCTAGCAAATGCATACGGTATTCAGAACCAAGTTTGGTGCTCATGGAATTGTCTCCTGATTGATTGATAGAACTGTCTAGTCGTACGGCGAGACTAGTTGTTGCGATTGTTCGGGCTTTGCAAAATCAAACGAAAATCGGTTGCTTTGAACGTTGGCGAGATGGTAGTAATGAGTTGTAATTGTATATACATGGGAAAAGGGTAGAGAACTTTTAACAGAAGAAGATATTAGAAATAAAGT
>CAIWVX010000147.1 GCA_903916205.1 uncultured beta proteobacterium | reverse complement strand
GATAAATGCGTTAGATGCCATGCTGATTCCTCTACAGGGGGATTCCGGCCTTGGCGGCACGGGCATTGAGTTGCAGGACGACCTCATCAAGCATCGCTGTGGCCTTATCGCCAAAGGCCATTGTTGCCACCGGAGCCAGCGACTTGAGCGCACGTTCGCGGAAGGCCATGATCCAGCTTGCTAGTTGCGCCTTGTTTTCGGGGCTTTCGGCAGCCGCGACCTTGAGTACAGAATCAATCCACTTGGCGGTTTCGCCAAACCATTCACGCTGGAAGCGGGTCAACATCGAGAATACTGGGCCGTAGGCGGCATTAAGCTTGTCGTTGAAGCGGTCGTAGATCAGCGGATAGAGTAGCCCGTCGATCACAAAATCCTGCGCTACGAGCAATGCAAACCAATCTTTTTCGACCATCAGGTCTTCGACAAAATGCCGCAGTTCCTGCCATTCGGAGTCTTCTAACCAGGCCGTCTTGGCTTGCGTCAGCGCCTCAATTTCATCAAAGGCGATGCCCAGACGGGTGATGTACTGCGCCACCCCGAGTTGATCCATACTGGCATAACAGGCCGCCTGGGTGATCGCAATGCCGTAGCCGTAAGCCGAAACGTAAGCATTGTTGAGATTCGATGCCCAAGCTACGTGGCGCAGCGGCAAGAAGACTTTGAGCGCCAGATCGCGGCCCTCGGTAGAGTAGGCCGCCGCCAGACCGAGTTCTTCAACCAGATCAAAATCACCACCGGCGGTTTCGCCCATACGCCCACGCGCTAGCGTCCAAGGGCTGTAATAATATTGGCGCGGGTCTTTCAGCGCATACCAGTCTTGCATGACAATCTTGGTGCGGCTGGTATCAAAGATTTCGTACTGCGGCTCCCAAGTCGGGCGATAGTGGTAATTTTCGACCGGCTGCAAGTCCATCGTGGCTTCCATATAACGCGAAGCCGGCTTGTCGGCACCCATGCGGCGTGCCAAGTGGCCAAAGGTCTGGCGCAAAGGCGTGAGGCTGATTGTGCGCAAATCCATGCTCATAGTTCTCTCCTGAAATCAGCGAAAGCGCTGGTGTGTGGCTTGTTGAAGATTCCAATTGAAGTCGGCGTCTGCCGCTTCGCTGTCGCTGGGGGCTGAGTTGGCTTTGTCCATGAACTCAACCCGATTGTTGCTGCAAAATTCGTTAAACGCGGCCTGGGGCATCACCAGTTCGACTGTCATGTCGGGTTCGCCGACGGCAAACTCGAACTCGATCAGGCCGTTCGGCAAGGTGCCTAGCACCCGCACAAACTTACGTGTCACATCAAAACCGTCAGCCATTACGTCTTCTCCTCGACTCGCTTTGAGACCGTGCTGAAGCCACCCGGCCTAACAGAATAGTCTTCAGCCGCGAGGACTATGGTGTGGCCTCCATTAGATAGATTGCTAACATCTTAATGAATGCACTTTTGAGAAGACAGCTTGTACTTTTCGCAAGGGAGGCGCATTTTTTGTTCGCTGTTTCTGCTGTCCTAATTGGGAACGCTAACCCCCCGTGAACCGTGTCACTGTCTAAGTCTTGGGTCGATAAAGCCAAGCAAACCGCAGGGACGCAACCCGCCGCATTCAGCGACTTCACGTCCTACGTGCGGGGGAGCTTTTTTCGTTTGTACCGCCGGTTAGCGGTCTAGTGGGTGCTCGGTAATGAACTGACGCAGGGCCGCATTCACGCGGGTCTGCCAGCCCTTGCCGGTGGCCTTGAAGGTTTCCAGCAGATCAGCGTCCAAGCGAATCGCGGTGAACACCTTGGTTTCATCAGCTTTCGGGCGGCCACGAGGACGTTTTGCAACCAGCGCGGCATACATTTCCGGAGGCAGCGCCTCGCTTGCTGGCTTTGCCTTGGCAAACCACTCCGCATCCAACTCGCGGCTATCCGGGTCAGCCGCAATGCCAGCGTTGATGGCGGCCTCTTCCTCTGGGGTTGGCAGACGCACAACCCGACCTGATTTAGTTTTCAGAAACATAGCGCTTCACCTCTCTTGGGTTCGCCTTGCGCGTGTCCTCACGAACCACGGCGGTTTCCCATTCAAAGTCATCGGCATCAGTCAGCGACAATCCCTGTTTGTCGATGTTGCTTTCGTCTTTGGTTTGGTCAAATTCGTAGTTCATGCTATTTATTGTATAAACACAAAATAAACCGGCGGCGTGTCTACCGGCGGGTATCGGGCGGCGGGAGTATCCGTCTGGCGATACCCTATTACAATGAAACCTTGAAGCGATAGCCCTCAACGAGGATAATGGCCTTTTTCGCGGTGCCGTCAGCACCGTACTCACTCCAGCGAGAAAAAAGCGGGTATCATTTGGCGGCATAAGAGACGATTGCCTTATAAATCAAAAGGATAGCCTTGATATGCTGCTCATGATCGACAATTACGACTCCTTTACGTACAACATCGTGCAATATTTCGGCGAGTTGGGGCAGGAAGTCAAAGTCTTCCGCAATGACGCGATTTCTTTATCGGAGATTGCCCGACTCAAACCGGATTACCTCGTGATTTCGCCCGGCCCTTGTGCGCCTGCGCAAGCCGGTATTTCACTCAACGCGATTCGTGAATTCTCCGGAAAAATCCCGCTGCTTGGCGTCTGCTTGGGTCATCAATCCATTGGCGAAGCCTTTGGTGGCAAAGTGATTCACGCCAAAAAGCTCATGCACGGCAAGGTCTCGCCGGTGCATCACACCCAGACGGGGGTCTTTCGCGGTTTGCCTAATCCGGTCATCTGCACGCGCTATCACTCGCTGGCGATTGAGCGCGAATCCTTGCCTGATTGCCTTGAAGTGACGGCATGGACGGAGGACGGCGAAATCATGGGCGTGCGGCACAAAACGTTGGCGGTCGAAGGCGTGCAATTTCACCCGGAATCGATTCTGACCGAACACGGCCATGACATGCTGAAGAACTTTCTTGAGGAGCACGCCCAATGAAGCCACAAGACGCTTTGACGCGGGTGATTGAACACCGCGAAATTTTTCACGACGAAATGCTCGACTTGATGCGCCAGATTATGCGCGGCGAGATTTCACCCTTGATGGTTGCCGCTATTCTCACGGGTTTGCGCGTCAAAAAAGAAACGGTCGGCGAAATCACCGCAGCGGCACAGGTCATGCGCGAGATGTCAACGCGAATCGAAGTGGCCGACAACACGCATTTCGTGGATATCGTCGGCACCGGTGGTGATGGCGCGCATACCTTCAATATCTCCACCGCGTCTATGTTTGTTGCCGCCGCCGCTGGTGCCAAAGTAGCCAAGCACGGCGGGCGCAGTGTTTCCTCAAGCTCTGGCAGCGCCGATGTGCTTGAGGCGCTGGGAGCCAATATTCAACTGAGTCCGGCGCACGTCGGGGAATGTCTGGCGGCGACCGGCATCGGCTTCATGTTCGCCCCCAATCACCATTCGGCGATGAAAAACGTGGCACCAATCCGGCGTGAAATGGGTGTGCGTACGCTCTTCAACATCCTCGGCCCGCTGACCAATCCGGCGGGCGCTTCCAACACGCTGCTCGGTGTTTTTCACCCCGATCTGGTCGGGATTCTGGTGCGCGTCATGGAACGCCTCGGCGCTAAACACGTCATGGTGGTCTACGGCAAAGATGGCATGGACGAGATTTCGCTGGGGGCTGCCACCCTAATCGGCGAGTTGAAAGACGGCAAGATCAGCGAATACGAAATTCATCCTGAAGATTTTGGTTTACAAATGTCGTCAAATCGCGCGCTGCGCGTAGCCGACGCGCAGGAATCAAAGGCGATGATTTTCTCGGCGCTGGCCAATACGTCAGGCACGGCGCGTGAGATTGTGGTGCTCAATGCCGGTACGGCCTTATACGTGGCCAATCGCGCCGAATCCATTCAGCGCGGGATCGAACTGGCGCGTGAGGCGATCGCCAGCGGCGCGGCGCGGGCCAAACTCGACGAATTCGTCCGTTATACCCAAGGTGTTGCGGCATGAGTATGCACGATACGCCCGATATTCTGAAAAAAATCCTCGCCGTCAAACACCAAGAAGTCGCGGTGGCCTTGGCGCATAAATCGCGGGCAGAAATTCGCGCCGAAGCCGAAGCGCAACCCGCCCCCCGTGATTTTGTCGGAAGCCTGTGCGCCAAACTGTCCGCCGGACAAACCGCTGTAATCGCCGAAATCAAAAAAGCCAGCCCGTCCAAGGGCGTGTTACGCGCCGACTTTCAACCCGCCGTAATCGCCGCCGATTATGCGGCACACGGCGCGGCGTGCCTCTCGGTGCTGACCGACCGTCAGTTTTTCCAAGGCGCACCAGAAAACCTCCAAGCCGCCCGAGCCGCCTGTTCGCTACCGGTGTTACGCAAAGATTTTCTGGTTGACGCTTATCAAGTGTACGAAGCCCGGGCTATGGGCGCCGACGCCATCCTGCTAATCGCCTCGGCCCTCGACTTAGCGACAATGCGCCATTTTGAAAGCATCGCCCAAAGTCTCGGCCTAGGCGTATTGGTCGAAGTGCATAACCGCGCAGAACTTGACTTAGCCTTGCACCTCGAAACACCGCTCATCGGCATCAATAACCGCAATCTGCGCACCTTTGAAGTCAACCTGCAAACCACGCTCGACCTGCTATCGCGCCTCCCGGCGGAGCGAATGGTGGTAACTGAAAGCGGGATCTTGGTGACAGGCGATGTTCAGCTCATGCGCCAAAACAAGGTTAACGCCTTCCTCGTGGGCGAAGCCTTCATGCGGGCCCCCAGTCCCGGTGCTGCACTGTCCAAACTATTCGCCATCAATCGGCCTGCGAGCCAGTAAATACGGACACTTTCATCCCGTAAAGACGAATAGGCCTGAAGAGAAAAACAGTATTGTCGATAATTGACGGTAATTCATCAGTAGTGTCCGGTTTAATTGAGACTCGCTGGCTAAAAGCCAACTAAAAGCCAATATTGACGAGGGGTTTGAGCGATTCATGGGTGTCCACGATTTGAATTTGATAATTGATATTTGCGACACTTTCGGCTTTATCAGGCGGGGAGTGCTGCATGAACTTGGGCAAGATACTGTTGAATGCGGTGAAGACGCAAATCTGGTGCCCCGTGTCCACCGATGTGCTGATTGCCATCGTCAAAAAGGAGCTTCGTCTCAATGCCTCGCTCTACACTTTGTTACAGATATTGTCGGTTTCCGTTTTCGAGAAAATCCTTATTTCATGGGCTTTTCCGCCCGACACCAACAGAAGCACTACACCCGAAACCAAACAATCAATTGATTTTGTTTGATTTTTAACCGGACTCTACTGCGAGTACTCATGTTTCCACTTAAATTACGGTTACGACTCCTGCGCCTCTGCGTGGCCCTGCTGCTTGGTGCGCTGAGCGTTACCGCCTTCGCTCCGCTGGGCTTGTTTCCCGTGATTATTTTCACGCTGGCTGGCCTGTTTGCGCTGCTCGACAGTTCGGCTCAAAGCCCTCAGCCGCTACGTGAAAGTGCGCTGATTGGCGGAGTCTTCGGCATTGGATTTTTCATCACTGGCGTGTCATGGGTATTTGTCAGCCTCAGCACGTTCGGCGGTATGCCAATGCCGCTGGCGGCACTTTCTACGTTTCTCTTCTGCGCCTTGCTGGCAAGCTTTCCGGCACTGGTTGGCGCGGCCTTTACCCGTTTTTCCCATCAAACCAGATGGCGGTGCGGTTTGGCTTTTGCGGCGCTATGGACACTTGCTGAAATCTTGCGCGGCTGGATTTTTACCGGTTTCCCTTGGCTATCCGTGGGTTACTCGCAAACTCCGCCCAGTCCGCTCGCTGGCTTTGCCCCCTTGCTCGGGGTCTATGGCGTCTCACTGCTCACCGCCCTGTCTGCCACTTTGTTCTGGATTTCGTTTTGTCGCTGGCGTGAAAATTCCCCATGCGGCACCTGGCAATGTCCGCTCCTCCCGCTACTGGGGGTGCTGCTGATTTTTGCGATTGGCATCAATCTCCGCTTTGTCTCTTGGACTACCCCGGTCGGCGAGCCGCTCAAAGTGGCCTTATTACAAGGCAATATCCCTCAAGACCTAAAATGGCGACCGGAACTATTCTATGAATCACTACGCACTTACTATCACCTAGCGCAAGAAAACCCGGCGCAACTGACGTTGCTACCAGAAACCGCCCTTCCGGCCTTTCTCGATCAGATTCCCGGCGGATTTCTCGACGAGTTGAAGGCACTGGCCCTGCGTGAACACGGCAATTTAATCATGGGCGTGGCCGTCGGCGACCATCAGCGCTATTCCAACGCCGCCCTGAGCCTCGGTGTCGACGGTGAGCAAATGTACAAAAAAACCCACCTCGTGCCATTTGGCGAGTATGTCCCGCCGGGGTTCAAGTGGATCATGACGCAAGTTAACATCCCGATGTCCGATTTCACTCCGGGGGCCAATCAACAACAGGCGATGAAGGCCAACGATCAGAAAATTGCCGCGAATATCTGCTACGAAGATGCCTTTGGCGAAGAGATCATTCGTGCATTACCTGAAGCCACAATGCTTGCCAATCTTTCAAATGTGGCGTGGTTCGG
>CAIWVX010000146.1 GCA_903916205.1 uncultured beta proteobacterium | reverse complement strand
GCGCCTCTTTGAGCACGGTTTCAAAGGACAGCCCCTTGTCACGCATTTCGGAGAGAATAAAATTGGTCGTGCCATTGATGATGCCCGCGATCCATTCGATACGATTGGCCGTCAAGCCTTCACGCAAAGCCTTGATGATCGGAATTCCGCCCGCGACAGCCGCTTCAAAGCCAACCATCACGCCCTTATCCTGAGCGGCGGCAAAGATTTCGTTACCCTGTGTGGCCAGCAAGGCTTTGTTGGCTGTAACTACATGCTTGCCATATTCAATCGCCTTGAGCACCAACTGTTTGGCCACACCGTAGCCCCCAATCAATTCGACGACGATATCAATATCTGGATCAGCGACCACCGCAAAGGCATCGTCCGTCAACCGACAGGCTCCGCCAGTGATCTTTTTAGCCAGTTCGAGATTTTTGTCGGCGACAACGGTAATTTGGATCGGTCGCCCAGCCCGGCGAGCAATTTCCTCAGCGTTACGTTTAAGTACGGTAAAGGTGCCACCACCGACCGTGCCAATACCCAAAAGCCCAACATTGATTGGTTTCATTTCAAAGCATCCCTAAAAAACGAAGAAATATACCTCTTTTCACGAAAATAAAGGCTATATGCAATACAAAGCCCGCCGTTCTCATTTCGAAATCGTTGTTTGGATTAACTTAACATGTTGAGGTTCCCTCGGTCTTTCGTCGGCACAAGCGTAGAGTTCGTAGAGTTTGCGTTCACATCGCCCTTCTTGCCGACGGCATCGTGGTGTGTAACAGAATGGTTTTCAAAGGATAATTCACATTTAAAATAAGCGCTTAGTCCTTGACTCCACATGTTTTTTGAAGTTATAGTCGTACGCATGACTAACGAACTAAACTCACTCGAGAGCAAAATCGTCCAAGTGGCGTCACTTTGCAGTTCGCTCAGACTTGAGAACACTCAACTGAAGCAGCAGCTGACCTTGGTCGAAAAAGACAGAGTGGCGCTTTCAAAGCGCATGGATCTGGCACGGAGTCGGCTTGAGCAACTCGCCCAGCAGTTACCAGAAACTAAAACCTGATCTCGAATATCACCATGCCAAACGAAGCCAACTATCTTGATATCAGCCTGCTCGGCAAGGAATACCGCGTGGCGTGCCCATCTGAAGAGCGTGAAGGTCTCATCGCCGCCGTCGCCTATGTTGATCAGCAAATGCATTCAATCACTGAAAAAACCAAAAGCAATATTTCTGAGCGAATTGCGGTGATGGCCGCTTTAAACATCGCTTATGAATATCTTTCGCAAAAGCATCAGACGCCCACATCGCAACTCGTCAATGGAACGGAAAAAGGAGTCGACAGCAGTGCGCTTCGACGCAGGATTCTCGAGATGGAGGCAACACTTGAAGCGGTACTCGAACCGCAGGATAGATTGATATAAGTCCTCACCCTCTGCGAAATTCAGGCTAAGTTAATGGCTGAATTCTTCATCGACAATTCCGAACCATTACATTGATTCCCACATCTTCTGCAAGCGCTTGGTTGAAACGGGCGCTGGCGTACGTAATTCCTGAGCAAACAACTGCACGCGCAATTCTTCCAGCATCCAGCGGAACTGCTCGACCTGCGGATTGCTGACGCCCTGCTTGAGCAAAACGATGGCGCGGCGCTCGTAGTGAGTCCAAAGAGGCGCATATTCAGCCAGCAGTCGGGTATCACGCGCCGGATCGGCTTTGAGCTTATCAAGGCGTAATGAGATGGCCTTGAGGTAGCGTGGAATATGCTGCAACCGCTCGAACGGCGTATCGGCGATAAAGCGCTTGTTAATCAGGCGGGCAAGCTGTTTCTCAATATCCTGTATTGCCAAAGCATGACTCTTGAAGGCCGGGAGTTTCTTTTGTAACACCTGCCAGTCGGCTAGAATTTGTCCAACTAGGCGACAGATTTCCTGCGCCAGCAAGCCAAGTCGCGACTTAGCTTCCGCACAGCGCAACTTGAAGCGCTCGGCATCGGCTGGCCACGGCTCAATCAGGCAAGCTCGGGCGAAGGTGAGAGTAATCAACTGCCGACGCAAATCGTCAAGCGAACCGAGTG
>CAIWVX010000145.1 GCA_903916205.1 uncultured beta proteobacterium | reverse complement strand
GGTTAAAAATTAAGCCGAGGATGATAACACAGTCACCCTGCCGATTTCCTTGCAGGAACGGACGCGGCGGGCCGTTGCCGCAAAGTGATTATTGTCTTTTCGTCTGCGTCATGACGGCCAATCGGCGACCCGGAATAGTCTGTTTTTCTGTCGCCATGCGTCACCGCCAAAAGACAGTAAGCTAAAAAAATCAATGGCATGTAAACATCCTACGGGTAACGCATTGACGTTAAAATACGACTTCATGGCGTTAATGATTGTTTCATTATCATTTTGAGGTAATGGCCCGCTGAATGGGTAGCGTACTGAACCCCTATTGTCGTGAATCGTGTCGAAAACTTTGAATCCTCTATGAAAATCATACTCTGCACCTTGCTGACACTGGTTTCGGCGGCTTGGCTTGTCGACCTTGTGAACACCACCTTTCCGCCGAACAGTGACTGGTTGTGGATTGTTCGCCAGCAGGCGATGTATCTGACGGGCTTGCTGTCAATGAGCTTAATGTCGCTTTCGATGTTGCTGGCAACCCGTCCACGCTGGCTGGAACGCCCCCTCGGTGGTCTCGATCGCATTTATCGCTTGCACAAATGGTCGGGTATTTTGGCCATCAGTTTCAGTGCAACACATTGGCTGGCCGAGCTTTCTGACGATCTGATCAAGTCGCTGATCGGCAAAGCCGGGCGGCTGCCCAAAGTCAGATACGACGGCGTGCTCGAAGTTCTGCGCGAACTTGGCAAAGACATGGGCGAACCGGCGTTTTACATTCTACTCGTCATGCTTGCTATCACCTTATGGCGACGTTTCCCTTACCACATTTGGTGCCACTTACACCGCATCATGCCCGTGCTCTACTTAATGCTGGCCTTGCATTCCGTGATGCTCGCGCCCCCGGCTTACTGGACTCAATTGGTCGGGGCGTTGATGGCCGTATTCATTAGCCTTGGGGTGATCAGTAGCTTTATTTCTCTCACCGGAATAATCGGACGAAAACGTCAGGCCAAAGGAACGGTGATTGCCGTTAAAAGCACCGGCGATGTGACGGAAATCACCTGCCGGATTAAGGAACCGTGGCCAACTCAGCAACCGGGGCAGTTCGCCTTTCTCACCTTCAGCCGACTGGAGGGCGCGCACCCCTTCACCATCGCCAGCGCCGCGCGTAATGACCAGACGATCACCTTCTGCATCAAAGCCCTCGGCGATTTCACCCGTAATTTGGGGCGACGACTTCAGCCGGGGCAAGACGTGACTATCGAAGGCCCTTACGGGCGCTTTGTGCTTGACCGACATAGCCGGAAGCGTCGACAGATTTGGGTCGCCGGAGGCATCGGCATTACCCCGTTTTTATCTTGGCTGGAATGGCTTCAGACACAATCTAAAGAGACCGTAAAAGCCGATCTGCATTACTGCATCCGCAACCGCGAAAACGATCCGTTTATCGCCCGTTTGCAAACGCTGTGTGCCGAGTTGCCAGCGATTCAATTGCACATTCACAGCGCGCAACACGGCGAAAAACTGAACGTCGAAGCGCTGAGTCTTGCGGATAATCGGAAAGAAAAGACAGAAATCTGGTTCTGCGGGCCGACCGGGCTGGCCGAGTCGCTGAAGAAAAACCTGAAAACCACCTGGAATGGGCCGCTGCGCTTCCACCAAGAAGCCTTTGAAATGCGCTAATCCGATTCGATGCGGTATTCAGCCGAACGGGCGTGAGCGGGCAGCCCTTCGCCCTGTGCCAGCGTCGAAGCAATGCGCCCCAAAGTTTGCGAGGCAGCTTTTGAAACGCGGATCAGGCTGCTGCGTTTCTGAAAGTCATAAACCCCCAGCGGCGAAGAAAAGCGAGCGCTACCGGAAGTCGGCAACACATGATTGGGGCCAGCGCAATAATCGCCTAAGGACTCAGAAGTGTACGGGCCAATAAAAATAGCACCGGCATGATGAATTTTATCCACCCAGTCTTCGGCATCAACGAGTGAAAGCTCCAGATGTTCCGGCGCAATGCGATTGGAGATGGCGCAAGCTTCATCGAGATGGCGCACCTGGATCAAGGCTCCGCGATGCGCCAGCGAAGCCCGAATCACGCTCTGGCGCGGCATGGTCGGCAGTAATTTCTCGATGGATTGCGCTACACGTTCGAGATACGCGGCGTCGGGGCACAGCAGAATCGCTTGCGCCAGTTCGTCGTGCTCGGCTTGCGAGAAAAGATCCATAGCGATCCAGTCAGGCGGGGTTTGTCCATCACAGATCACCAAAATTTCTGACGGCCCGGCCACCATATCAATGCCCACCACGCCGAAGACGCGACGCTTGGCCGCCGCCACATAGGCATTGCCGGGGCCGACGATCTTGTCAACCTTGGGCACGGTTGGCGTGCCGTAGGCGAGTGCGCCCACCGCTTGCGCGCCACCAATGCAGAACACGCGATCCACACCGGCTAGCGCAGCGGCCGCGAGAACCAGCGGATTGCGTTCGCCATCGGGGGTCGGCACCACCATGATCAATTCGCTGACTCCGGCGACCTTGGCCGGAATGGCATTCATCAACACCGACGACGGGTACGAGGCTTTGCCGCCCGGCACGTAGAGTCCAACACGATCCAGCGGGGTGACTTTTTGCCCGAGCAAAGTGCCGTCGGCTTCTTGGTACTGCCAGCTCTGCAAGGGCTGGCGTTCATGGTAACTTCTGATGCGCCGGGCGGCTTCTTCAAGGGCGTCACGCTGCGGTTTGGCTAGGCCATTCAGCGCACGCTGCAAAGCCTCTGGGGCGAGTTCCAGTTCGGCCATTGTTTGCACATCGAGGCGGTCAAAACGATGGGTATACTCAAGCACCGCGACATCGCCACGGGCTTTGACGTCAGCCAGAATGGCCGCGACGGCACGATCAACCGCTTCATCCTGAGCGCTCTCGAAAGCCAGCAAGGCCTCAAGCTGCGCTTCGAAATCCGCATCGTGGCTGCTAAAACGCTTGATCGAAATCATCAACCAACCACGGCCGAAATGGCATCGAGAATCGGCACGATCTTTTCGCGTTTGAGTTTGAGCGCGGCTTGATTGACGAT
>CAIWVX010000144.1 GCA_903916205.1 uncultured beta proteobacterium | reverse complement strand
TCAACAGTATCTTGCCCAAGTTCATGCGGCACTCGCCGCCTGATAAAGCCGAAAGTGTCGCAAATATCAATTATCAAATTCAAATCGTGGACACCCATGAATCGCTCAAACCCCTCGTTAATATTGGCTTTTTAGCCAGCGAGTTTCAATTAAACCGGACACTACTGGGTGAACTTATGAATTTTTCACAGCATCCGGGTCACTCAAGGAATCCATGACTTCTACTCGACACTTTCTTTGCTACACGGCGCTCATGTCGGCTTTTTGCCTAACGGCGTTTGCGGCGGATGAGCTTGTTCCGACAAATAAGCGCCACCCAATGGGGCGTGGCGCAAAAACTACCGGTTCTATACCGCCGTCGCTTAGCGCTTCTAGTTTGCGGGAAAAGCTTTCTGACCCGCCGTATGGGCAATTCGTCTATCAGGTTTTACTCGCCGAAATCGCCTTGCAGCGCGGCGATACCGCGCTGGCAACTAAAACTTACGCTGAGCTCGCTGCGCGGACTCGTGAGCCCAAAATTCTTGAGCGCACGGTGGCCGTAGCCACGATTGCGCGGCGTTCTGATTTGGCGCTGGAGGCGGCCAAGCGGTGGGTCGAGATTGAGCCGGAATCGAAACAGGCGCAGCAGATACAGATCAGCGTAATGATCTTGTTCAACCAATTCGACGAGTTGGCGCCTAAATTGATTCGTATGCTCGAAACGGACAAAACCGCGCTGCCCGACAATCTTCTCGGGATTAATCGGATGCTGGCGCGTAATCCGAATCGTCAAGCCGTCTTCCAGTTGGTCGAACAGGTTTGTCGCCCTTTCCTTGGTCTCGCCGAAGCGCATTATGCGGTGGCGATGGCGGCTGGTTCTGCGGGGTTTAATGATCGTGCTCGGGCGGAAGTGCGCCGGGCGCTGGCCTTGCGCCCAACATGGGAAATGGCCGCCTTGCTTCAGGTGCAACTCATGGCTCAAGCTTCTCCTGCGGATATGGCTAATTTTCTTCAGGAATTTGTCGAAGCTAACCCGACAGCCCGCGATGCCCGCCTCTATTTGGCCCGCCTTTTGGTAGCCGAAAAACGCTACGCTGAGTCGCGCAAGCACTTCGAGCACTTGCTTGAGGCCTTCCCGGATAATCCTGATATCGTCTTTCCGGTGGCCATTCTGGCCTTGCAACAAAATGATCAGGCGCTTGCCGAAAAACAGTTGAAGCATTTTTTGAGTTTGCCGGTGACGGATAAAAATCTCGCTAATTTTTATCTTGGCGAGATCGCCGAAGCCGCTAAACGGATTGACGAGGCGCTGGCTTATTACGCGCTGGTGAGTCGGGGCGAACAGTATCTTCCAGCACAAATCCGCCGCGCTCGTTTGCTGGTTGAACAAGGGCGGTCGGATGAGGCACATCAACAATTGAGCGCGGCCAAGGGCGCTAACGCTGAAGAAGACATCCAACTGGTGATTATTCGAGCCAGTTTGTTGCGCGATGCCAAGCGCCCACAGGAGGCTTTTGAACTGCTGGAATTTGTCCTGAAAAAACAGCCCGATCAAGTTGATCTGCTCTATGAAGTCGCCTTGCTGGCGGAGAAAATTGGCCGTTTTGATCTCATGGAAAGTCGCTTAAACAAGCTTATTCAACTGCGTCCTGAAAGCGCTCAGGCTTACAACGCGCTGGGCTATTCTTTGGCCGAGCGCAACCTTCGTCTGTCCGAGGCGCGTGGGCTGATTGAAAAGGCATTGAAGCTTTCTCCAGAGGATTATTTCATTCTCGATAGCATGGGTTGGGTGCTGTTCCGTCAGGGCGATCTGCCCGGCGCGCTGGCTTATCTTGAGCGCGCTCTAGTCAAACGTGACGACCCGGAAATTGCCGCCCACATCGGCGAAGTGTTGTGGGCGCTTGGGCGCAAGGATGAGGCCCAGCGCTTGTTGCGCGAAGCTAAGCAAAAGTACCCGGACAATGATTTATTGATCGAGGCGGTAAAAAAATTCTCCCCGTAATCCTGTTTCTGGCGTGGTTTAAGATCCCGCTTAGTCAGGCGGGCCGCTACAGTCTGCTGGCTTTTTTGCTGACCGGCTGTGCCACTTTGTCGTCGTCGGGTAGCGTCCCAGCGATTGATGCGCTCGCCGATTTTTCGCTGGAAGGCCGTTTTTCCCTGCAATATGAAGATAAAAACGCTTCTGGCCGCTTAAATTGGCGGCACGTCGGCATGAACGACGACGTGCTGCTCTCGTCGCCGTTTGGGCAAGGATTGGCCGAGATCGTCAGCACTCCGCAGGGTGCGCGACTGACCCTGAGTAATGGCAAAGTCTATGAAGCCGTGGATGCTGAAACACTGACTCGGCAGGTGCTCGGTTTCCCTTTGCCTTTGACACAGCTTACCGATTGGGTACGCGGACGGGCTCGCTCCGGGACAATTGAGCGCGACGATTACGGACGCTTGACGCGTTTACATCACGATGCTTGGCAAATCGAGTACGTGTATGAGAACGCCGAGGCGCAGTCGCCCCCCATGCGTTTGGTGGCAAAACGTACCAATGGCATCGAGCTGCGTTTGCGCATCGATGAATGGCGTAGCCTCGCCTCGGGGGGCGAAGAGCCGTGATAAACAACGACCCTTGGGCGCGTTGGAACTGGCAGAGTGTCTATCCTGCGCCCGCCAAACTCAACCTTTTTTTGCACGTTGTCGGGCGGCGGCCTGATGGCTATCACCTGTTGCAGAGCCTGTTCTGCTTGGTCGATCACGGAGACCGTCTGCGCTTTGTCTCCCGGAGTGATGGTCAGATAAGCCTGGCTACTCCATTGCCCGGCGTGTCACCGGAGGACGATCTGACCGTCCGTGCGGCGCGTCTATTGCAAGCCCAAACCGGTACCCGTCTGGGGGTTGAGATAAGCGTTGAAAAACGATTGCCGATGGGCGGCGGATTGGGCGGCGGAAGTTCGGATGCGGCGACGGTATTATTGGCACTCAATCATCTCTGGCAACTTCGCTTGTCGCGACAGCGTTTGCAAGACATTGGCCTGACATTGGGGGCGGACGTACCGGTTTTTGTTTTCGGAAAAAATGCCTTCGCCGAAGGGGTGGGGGAAAGATTACAGACGATTGATCTTCCTCCGGCCTGGTACGTTGTTCTTGAACCGCCCGTGCAGGTGCCGACAGCGGCCATTTTTACGGCACCGGAACTAAAGCGCGATACGCCGCCAATGCAAATTTCCGACTGGCGGCCCAACGCCGGTCACAATGATCTGGAAGCCGTGGCAACGGCTCGATTTCCGGTTATCGCTGAGTATCTTCGCTGGCTTAGCGGCTTTGCCGAAGCTCGCATGAGCGGTTCAGGCGCGTGTGTTTTTGCGGCATTTCCGAGCGTGGAGGCGGCCCAAACCGTTTTCCGCCAACGCCCCGCCGGAATGCACGGCTGGTTGGCGGCCGGGCTTGACCAGCATCCCTTGTCGGAACTCGTGCGCTAAGAATTTTCATTGCTGCGGGGCGCTTTAATCTCGACGCATGACGTCTTCAATTTCGGCGATGGTTTTGGGTGCGTGAGTGTAAACCTCGCAACCGTCGGAGGTGACAAAGGCATCATCTTCGATGCGGATGCCGATGCCGTGCAGGTGTTCCGGCACTCCGGCACCGGCGCGAATGTACAGGCCAGGTTCGATGGTCAGGGCCATGCCGGGTTGCAGCGTGATCCAGTCGGCACCCTCGGCACCGGATTTGTAGTCGCCGGCATCATGCACGTCAAGCCCGAGCCAGTGTCCGGTGCGGTGCATATAAAAGGGTTTATAAGCTTCGCTTTCAATCAGCCCGTCGATGCTGCCGTTTAATAGTTTGAGGTCGACCATGCCGCGTACCAAAACGCGCAAGGCGGCGTCGTGATAGCTGATGAATGGCGTGCCAGGTTTTATCGCCGCAATGGCGGCACGTTGAGCCGCCAGAACGATTTCATAGACGTCGCGCTGAACGGCGCTAAAGGTGCCGTTGACCGGGAAGGTGCGGGTAATATCTGAGGCATAAGCTTCGAGTTCGCAACCGGCGTCGATCAGAACCAGCGTTTGTCCGTCAAGGCGTTTGTTGTTTTCGACGTAGTGCAGAATACAGGCGTTAGCGCCGCCAGCCACGATGGGTGAATAAGCGTGACCGGCAGCACCGCGTTTGCGAAATTCGTAGCCGAGTTCGGCTTCAAGTTCATATTCGAACTGGTCGGGGCGGCAACGCTGCATGGCTCGTGAGTGACCGGCCGAGGCAATGACGGCGGCCCGGCGCATGATCGCCCTTTCATGCTCATCTTTGAGCAAGCGCATGCGGTCGAGTGGTTCGCGCAAGTCGTGGATTTGGCTGGGGGCGCGTTTTCCGGCTCGGGTTTGTGCGCGTACCGTGTTGAGCGCGGCGACGATTTTTGCGTCCCACGTCGCATCGTGACCGAGGGCGTGCCACAGGCTACGGCGATTGGCCAGAAGCTCAGGGAGTTTTTCATCGAACGCCGAAAAGGCAAATGTTTCGTCAAAACCGAAAGCTTCACGAGCGGCTTCCGGGCCGTAACGGAATCCCTCCCAGATCTCGCGCTCTTCGTTTTTCTCGCGGCAGAACAGCAGCGAGCGTGGGGTTTTGCCGCCAACCAGAACGATTACGGCCTCAGGTTCGGGGAAGCCGCTGAGATACCAGAAGTAGCTGTCGAAACGATAAGGGTGGTGCGAGTCACGGTTGCGTACCCGCTCCGGGGCGGTCGGGATGATGGCAATGCCGTCGCCAATTTCGGCGAGTAGCGCGTTACGTCGGGTCGAGAAGGGGATTTTATTCATGGGGTTTGGCGTAATTCCTTATCAAGCTCAGTCAATCTTTGCGGGCTTCCTACATCGACCCATTTACCACGGTGACGTTCCCCGCTGACCCAAGCTTTAGCAATGGCGGCATCGAGCAGTGGGCGCAATTTCATTATCGCGCCGGCGGGAACGGAATTGAAAAAGTCGGGTGAAAAGAGACCGATTCCCGCATAAGTCAGTGTCGGCCCCTTAGCCTCTAGCGCGTAGCGCACCGTTTTACCGTCAAGGCAAAAATCGCCACTCGGATGTTGTGGCGGATTGTCGACAAAAACCAAATGAGCGTGGCCGGTACTGAGGGTACTGGCGCGTTGCCTAGCCAGCGAAAAATCCCAGTCGCACCACACATCGCCATTTACCAGCAGAAACGGGGCGCTGCCGAGTAGCGGTAACGCCTGAGCAATGCCGCCAGCGGTTTCCAACGCGCCGGGAGGCTCCGGCGAGTAACGGATGCTCAGGCCAAATGGCTGGCCGTCGCCCAAAGCGGCTTCAATTTGTGCGCCGAGATGCGCATGATTGATGATCACTTCATGGAAGCCGCAAGCCGCCAGTCGCTCCAAATGCCAGACGATCAGCGCTTTGCCGCCGACTTGGAGTAAGGGTTTTGGGGTGGTGTCAGTGAGTGGTCGCATACGCTCACCGCGACCAGCGGCAAGGATGAAGGCTTTCATTGCACCGGGGTTTTGTTCGGACATCAGAAGGTCAGCCCGGTCTGCACCTGGCGGTTTTCCAGTTGATCGAGTAGTCGCGCCAGTGGGCGCAGATCAAGATAGCGTTCGCAGGTGCGCCGCAGATAGGCCATGACCAACGGCATGTCTTTTAGATAGCCGTCCTTGCCGTCGCGGTGGCACAGTCGGGCAAAGATGCCGAGCACCTTGAGCTGGCGCTGAGCACCCATCCACTCGTAGTCGCGATAAAAATCATGAAAGTCGGCGGGTACGGGCAAACTGACCGCGCGCGCTTTTTCCCAGTAACGGATAACGAAATCGAGTTCTTGTTGTTCGTCCCAACTGATGTAGGCGTCGCGGTAAAGGGAAGCTAGGTCGTAGGTCATCGGGCCGTAAACGGCATCCTGAAAATCGATGATGCCGGGATTGGCGCGTGACTCGTCCTCGATCACCATTAGATTGCGTGAGTGGTAATCGCGATGCACAAAGACCTGCGGCTGGGCCAGATTGTTGGTGAGTAGTTTGTCAAAGATTGCACGCAAGGTGGCGTCTTGCTTGTTGTCCAGCGTCAGGCCCAGATGGCGGTTGAGGTACCAGTCGGGAAAGAGATTAAGTTCGCGACTGAGCAGCGCGTGGTCGTATTCGGGCAACACCCCCGGTCGGCTGGCTCGTTGGATGTTGATCAGCGCGGCATTGGCGTCAGCGTAAAGACGCGACGCGGTATGGTCATTTAAAGCCTCAAGATAGGTGGTCGTACCCAGGTCGGAAAGCAGCAAAAATCCCTGGTCAAGATCTTCGGCATAGACTTCGGGAACATGTACCCCAGCTTCGCGGAATAACGCGGCAACTTTCAGGAAAGGGCGGCAATCTTCGTGCGCCGGCGGAGCATCCATAACAATGCGGGTGCCGCCATCAGGCAGGGTGACGCGAAAGTAACGACGAAAGCTGGCATCGGCCGAGGCCGGTGCGAGGGGGAACGCCTGATCGGGAAACTGAGGCGACAAGTGGCGATTCAACCAGTTTCGTAACGGGATAGTGCGCGGCATGCCGCTTCTCCTAGGCCAAGGTGCTAAAATGCGCAGATTTTAACATCCGTCCCGCTGGCTACCGTGCCGCCGGAATACAATCAAGTTACACCGTGTTCAATACCGTTACAATTTGATGAATTTCCTTTTTCGGCGCAAACCACTCGCGCAACTCATTTGCTTTGCTAGCGTTTTAGTTAGCGGAACGGCCCTCCAGGCTCAGACACAGTCAACCTCATCATGGCGTGTCGACCCTGTGTTGCTGGCTTCCCCGCCCATCCGGTCAGAAAACGTACCTGCCCCAGCTGAAGCGCTCACGGCCAGTGATACGGCTCCGGTTTCAACAATTCAAGGAACGCCGGTGACTGTGACTCCGGTGCATTCGACGTCTTCACCCACTTCGCCTATTGATGCGGCTTTGCCGAGTTTGATGAGAGAAAAATATCCCGCAGCCAAGCCGGTGCGCATGGGCTTAGTTCCGTTGGTCAAGAAACCCGCTAAAAGCTGGTATGAGCGCCTGTGGGCTCCCGTTGCTGAGGCTTACGACAAGGGTTCGCTTGAGTTTTTCCTGCCGTTGGAAACCTATCACTTTCGTAGTAAATATACGGCAGAAAAAATTGCCACCTATCAGGAAAGACCTAAAGGCTTTGGTGTCGGTCGTGGTCATTACGACGCAAAAGGCAATTGGGAAGGGGTTTATGCCTTGGCTTTCCAAGATTCGCACTACATGCCGATGTATTTTGCAGGCTACGGATGGAAAGCTCTGTGGCGACCGGCAGAAGATGTTCGCCTAGGCTTAGGGTATAACGCCGGCCTGATGTCGCGTACCGATATTTTGGGTTACGTGCCCTTCCCGATTGCCTTGCCGATGGCCTCGGCGGCTTACAAAAATTTCAGCCTTGAAGGCGTCTATATCCCCGGTGGCCGTGGCTTCGGTAATATTTTCTTTATATGGGCAAAGTGGGAACTGGGCAAAAACAACGAGCCTGTCGGTACGCCGTTTAAAGCAGAAATGGAACCGTCTCTGCAAAATGAAAGCTCACGCACCTCCTTTGGCGCGGATGGGCCTTTTTCTCGCCCGCATGTACCGTATGGCCCAGCGCTTAATTTTGGGGTGGAAGGAGGCACAGGTGGCACAGGTGGCACAGGTGGCACAGGTGGCACAGGCAGCACAGGCCGTAACCTTACCCCTACGGGCCAAGACACGACGGCGGCCCAATCAATGGTCTCGCCTTACATGGACACGACCGTTCGCCGTGATGAAGAAGAAGTGCTCGACGCGATGCCTTCATTGCCCTTGCGTTCATCCAAGGTGATGCGGCCACAAGCCAAAGAAAGTGTAGTGCCGCGCCCCGTGTTCTTTAATGCCTATCGTATGGGGGGCAATATTGATCGTGAATTTTCGGCCGAAGGCGATGCCGAATTGCGCAAGATCGGTACCGTGGTCAACGCGGATCAAATGACTTACTGGCCGATTGACGATGAGATTGAGGCCGAAGGCCATGTTCGTTTGCAACAAGGAGAAGATGTTTTCTCTGGGCCCAAACTGCGGCTTAAATTAAAAGACCATCTGGGGTTTTTCGAGCAGCCGACCTATCTTCTGCGACGTCAGGCCACGTTGGGAAGTCAAGCGGAAACAGACCGAGAGTTTGCCGAACGTTTCTTAGATCAAGAAAAATTGGAAAGCTTCACGACGGGATTTGCCGCCCCGCTTTTAATTAACCCGGCAACCCTTAATTCGGGGGCAATAGCACATACCAATGCCGATGCTCGAGGCCAGGCAGATCGCATTGATTTCGAGGGTGAAAACCAAATTCGGCTGACTAACGGAACCTATACCACCTGCGCTGTGGATAATAATGACTGGTACGCCAAGGCCGGAGACCTCAAGCTGGATTACGACAGAGAGGTCGGCGATGCCAAGGATGGAACGATTTATTTCAAAGATGTTCCGATTCTTCATTCGCCTTGGCTGTCGTTTTCGCTTAACAGCGCACGAAAATCGGGGTTTCTCGCCCCTTCATATGGTTCGAGCAGTGACAGCGGACTCTGGCTCCGTCTGCCTTACTACTGGAACATTGCGCCGAACCGTGATGCAACGATCACCCCGCGCTTAATCTCCGCGCGCGGTTTAATGATGAGTTCCGAATTTCGTTATATGGATAGCACGTATCGTGGCGAAGCGCGTCTCGAAGTGTTGCCGGGCGACAAGTTGAAAAATGGCGAAAATCGTTATGGCCTGTCTCTAATGCATAGCCAGCCTCTGGGCCACGGATTTGCAGGGGCGGTCAACTACAACAAAGTCTCGGATGACACGTATTTCACCGATCTATCCAGCAATGTGCTGACGACCTCTCAGACCCAGCTGATACAGCAAGGGATGTTGAGTTATGGCGGCGGGGGGTGGTGGAATGCGACGGCCAACTTTCAGACTTACCAAACCTTGCAGCCTGATCCGAAAAATCCGGTGGGCGAACAGTACCGCATGTTGCCGCAAATTACCGTCAATGCCCGTAAGCCTGATTTGTATCGAACGGATAGCAGCTTCATGGGGCAGTACACGGTGTTCGTGAAGCCAAAACAGATCATCAATGGCGTAGCGACAGCTGACCCCGATGCCAAGCGCCTCGTGCTTTATCCCCAGGTGGCCTTGCCCTATGTGACCCCAGGCTGGTACGTGACACCGAAACTCGGCCTGAATATGCGTCAATATGCATTGACCGGGTTGGCCGCCGGGGAGCCGAATTCGATCAGTTCGACGCTGCCAATTGCCAGCGTGGATGCCGGGATGACTTTTGAACGCAATGACCGCTGGTTTGGACGCAATTACACTCAAACACTTGAGCCACG
>CAIWVX010000143.1 GCA_903916205.1 uncultured beta proteobacterium | reverse complement strand
TTTAGTTGCTCTTTTTTGATGCCTTCACATCCTTTAGATGGTGGGTTCGCTTTCATCTTTTCCAACCACGGTAATCTGTTGGTAAATTTACCAACACCGTGCCGGCCTATTTCTCCTGACGTGCTGAAGACGCTGGCCTACAGACCGGTGACTCTTTTCAAGGCTGAATCTGGTCGATCACCAACTTGACGTTTTTGCTGCCCACTTTAACGTTGTTGAGGGTCACGAAAAGATCGCCGCTGGTGCTTTGGGCTTTGCCGGATTTAGCGACTCGGGCTTCGATGGTGACGGTGTTGACGCTGGACAATTTGGGTCCACCGGGGATTCCCTGCGCGTCATCCAGGCGAAATTTTAGGGGGAGCTGGGCGACTTGTGTGCGGATTACGGCCAAGGGCATGCGTGAGCCTTCGGCGCTACGGGCGAAAATAAAGAGCAGGTCGTCGGGCTGGGCTTGAGCCGCAAGCTTGCCGCTCAGGCTGACTTCTCCGCTGATGGCTTCAGCGCCGACCAGCGCTTCGCTGGCGGGCTTGTCGGCGATTTGACCTCCCGATTGCAGGACACTCGCGCGCGCTTTCCCAACCGCGTTTTCCAAATATTTGGCGTCTTCCGTCCCTCGCTCAATCTGTTGCAATAAACGCCCCCAATAGTCCACAACCGCTGGAAAATCCTGGCGCTCAGAGGCGGCTGCGCCCGCCAAAAATAAGGCTTGCGGTTCGTCGGGGTCAATTTTCAACGCCCGTTTGATCAACTCGTCCGCTTTGCCGCCAAAGCGCCCGTCGTTGATTGAGACCAGCACATCGGCATAGTCGGCCAGCAACGCCGCGTCGGTATCGAGTAGCGCTGCGCCATGACTATACGCATCGGCGGCTTCGGCAAAGCGCCCGAGCATTTTGTAAGAGCGGGCGAGCAACACCCAACCTTTGGCGTCGTCGGGGTTGGCTTTGAGTTTATTGATCAGTTTATCCAGCATCGAATCAATTTGCTGACGCGCCATGCCCGACTGGGTTTTGGCGGGATTGAGTCCTTGCGGATTGCCGAGCAAGGCATAGCCGGCAATGGCCGCCAAGGGCAGCGCGACAAGTAAAGCCAGCGCGGTTTTTCGTCCACGGCGACCGGGCGTTTTGATTTCTTCCGCTTCAACCTCGCCCAGCAAACGACGTTGCAGCTCATTTTTTGATTGCTCGAAATCGGCTTCGGCCAACGTGCCGTCTTGGCGGTCACGTTCAAGTTCGCTCAACTGGTCACGAAAAATGTCCAGATTCGCTTGGCGTCGGTTGGCGGTATGGGCTGATTTTGGCGTGCGCAACAGCGGTGGCAGGAGAATGGCGAGGACAAGCAAAACAAGCAGCCCGGCCATAAGGGTGAAACGGGTCATGGAAGTCATTAGTCAGGCTCTTTAGCGTTCAGCAGTTGATCGGCCCGTTGTTGCTCTTGTAGGCTGAGCGGGCTGTCGTTGATGGCTTTGTTACGGCGTCGCAGATAAAGCACCAGCGTCGCCAGACTGCCAACGAAAAGCAAGCCCGGCCCAAACCACAGCAACAGTGTTGTGCCTTTGAGCGGTGGGCGGTAACGGACAAAATCACCGTAACGACTAACCATAAAGTCCATGATTTCGTTATCGCTTTTGCCACGGGTAATCAGCGTGCGGATTTCGCGTCGCAGGTCATTGGCCAATTCGGCGTGTGAACCGGACAGCGATTCGTTCTGGCAAACCAAACAGCGCAGTTCAGAGGAAATCGCCACCATGCGCTTTTCGGTTACTTCGTCTTCGGCCAGCGGTGCGGCTTCTTTGGCCGACAATGCGACTGAAGCTACGGCGAGAAATAGCAGGAAGATCAAGCGATTCATTTTGACCACTCCGCAACTCGCGGCAAAATGGTGCTCGAAAATACATCAGGACTGATCGGCCCGGTGTGTTTCATGCGAATAATGCCCGCCTTGTCGATGAGGTAGGTTTCCGGCACACCGTAAACCCCGTAATCAATGCCGACACGCCCATCAAGATCAAGCACCGACAGTTGGTAAGGGTTGCCATGCTGGGTTAGCCAGTGGTTAGACCGCGTCAGCGCCAATTGTTTTTCGACCTCTGGCGTCATTTTGTCGGAATCCAGTTCACCATCACCGCGTACTTCCTTGTAGTTCAAACCAATCAGCGTCACCTTTTGGCTTTTTGCCATTTCAACCAGCACCGGGTGTTCTTGACGGCAGGAGACACACCAAGTCGACCAAACATTAAACAGCCAAACCTTGCCCAACATATCCTTCGGCGAAAAAACCTGTTCCGGGTCGTCGAGCTTGGCCAATGAAAACAGCGGTGCCGGTTTGCCCACCAGCGGCGAAGGCACATCACGCGGATTGAGATTAAGCCCAACCGTGAGTAACGCAATAAGTAACGCAAAGCCGATCAGCGGCCAAAGAAATCGGTTCATAAATCGTCCTTAGGCGTTTCGGTTGAAATCTGTGAAAGAGAAACTAGCCCCTATCACAGAGGCACAGAGACGCAGAGGAAACGCCGAGGTTAAAAGGGTACTCTGCGTTTCCTCTGTGCCTCTGTGTCTCTGTGGTGAAGGTTTATGCATTTTTTTCAACCCGCTCAGAATTCGACGTGGCGCGTGAGGTGGTGCGATAGCGACGGTCGGTCAGGGCCAGTAAGCCGCCCAAGGCCATTAGTACGCAGCCGCCCCAGATCCAGTCCACAAAAGGTTTGTAATAAACGCGAACCGCCCAGGCGGCGTAGGGATTAGCTTTGTCAATCGGTTCGCCGAGTGAAACGTAAACGTCGCGGATCAAGCCGGTATCAATCGCCGCTTCGGTCATCGGCATGGTTGATGACACGTAGTTGCGCTTTTCCGGGTTCATTTTGCGGAGGGATTTGTTGTCTTTCAGCAGATCAATATCGCCGACCCAGGCCGTGTAATTCGGCCCCTGTTTTTGCCAGACGCCATTAAAGCGGAAGGTATAAGCACCGACCGAAACGGTGTCGCCGATTGCCATCTTCACATCTTTTTCGGCCTGATAGCCATTGACCATCGTCACGCCAATGACAAAGACCGCAATGCCGACGTGCGCCGTGTGCATCCCGAAAAAACTGCGCGGCTGCTTTAGTGCGCTGGTCAGAAAAGACTGATTGCCGCGTGTCGCTTGCACCCGTTGGAAGAAATGCAGTGATCCTGACGCCACAATCCATGCGGCCAACAACAGGCTCAGGGCCACTAGCGGCTTCCATTCGCCCAAGAAGAAAGGGGTGATGAGTCCAACCACGGCGGCGCTGAGGAAGGCCCAGCGTAGGGTGAGCGCCAACTCACCCGCCGTAGCCTGTTTCCAGCGGGCAAAAGGCGCAACGCCCATTAGGAACAAGGCCGGGATCATCAAAGGCGCAAACACCGAATCAAAATAAGGCGGGCCGACGGATAACTTGCCCGCGCCGAGGGCGTCAATCAGTAAAGGGTAAAGGGTGCCGAGCAAGACCGACGCACACGCCACGACCAGCAGCACATTATTGGTTAAGAGCAGCGATTCACGCGAGAGCAGACCAAAGCGTCCGCCCAAACCGACCTTCGGTGCGCGCCAAGCAAAGAGGGCCAGCGAAGTGCCGATGACGGCCACCAAAAAAACCAAAATGAAAATGCCACGCCGTGGATCGGTGGCAAAGGCATGCACTGAAGTCAGCACGCCGGAGCGAACGAGAAAGGTGCCAAGCAGCGACAAGGAGAAGGCCGAGATGGCGAGTAAGACCGTCCAATTTTTGAAGCTGCCGCGTTTTTCCGTCACCGCCAGCGAATGCACCAGCGCCGTGCCGACCAGCCAGGGCATGAACGAGGCATTTTCCACCGGATCCCAAAACCACCAGCCGCCCCAACCCAGTTCGTAATACGCCCACCAAGAACCAAGAGCAATACCCAGCGTCAAAAAGACCCAGGCGGCGGTGGTCCACGGCCTCGACCAGCGCGCCCAAGCGGCGTCGAGTTGGCCGGAAAGCAAGGCGGTGACGGCAAACGCATAGGCCACCGAAAAGCCGACATAACCCATATAGAGCATCGGCGGATGGATGATTAAGCCAGGGTCTTGCAATAACGGGTTGAGGTCGCGCCCTTGCTCGGCCCCCGGCAGCAGGCGTTCAAAAGGGTTGGAGGTGAATAAGATAAACAGCAGAAAGCCCGCCGTCACCAGCGCCAGCACCCCGAGTACGCGGGCCACCATGACGTCAGGCAGTTGTTTGGAAAAGAGGGCCACGGCCAAGGTCCACATCACCAACATGACCACCCACAGCAACAGCGAACCTTCGTGACCACCCCACACGGCCGCCACGCGATACGGCAGCGGCAGCAAGGTATTTGAATGCTGCGCCACGTAAAGAACCGAAAAATCATTTTGTACAAAGGCCGTGGTCAGGCAGCCAAAAGCCACCGCCAGCAGTAGCGCTTGAGCCATTGCCGCCGGACGCGCCAAGGCAATCCACTGGAGGCGTTGCTGATGCGCACCGATCAACGGTAAAACGCCCTGTGTCAAGGCCACGCACAGGGCAAGGATGAGGGCAAAGTGTCCGAGTTCAGGGATCATGGGGCGGAGTTTCAGTGAATTACGGTTTAATGGTTTTAGCGGTGGCTTCAACCGCCGCCTTGTTGGCAGCCGCCCGAGCATGGGCGTCACCCACCGCTTTGCTGGCTTCTGGTGGCATGTAATTTTCGTCATGCTTGGCGAGCACTTCACTGGCGATAAAGATGCCGTCATCGCCGAGTTTGCCTTGAGCGACCGCTCCTTTGCCTTCTTTGAAAAGGTCAGGAAGAATGCCTTTGTAGGCGACGATCATGTCTTTTTCGGTATCGGTCATGATAAAGCGCAGGGTGATGCCATCGGCCTCACGTTTGAGCGAGCCTTCCTTGACCATGCCGCCAATACGAAAAGATTTACCCCTCGGAGCTTCGCCCGCAGCGACTTGAGTCGGCGAGAAAAAGAACACTAAATTGCTCTGAAAGGCGTTGAGTACCAGCGCCACGACGAGACCGAGAACAGCTAGCCCACCAACAATCAGCGCGATGCGTTTGTGACGTGATTTCAATGCTTACCCTTGCTCAGGTGAAGTGCGATCCGTGCTTTGATCGGCGGATTGATAGGGCTTGTCGGCACGAAACTGACGCTTGAGACGTGCGACAAGTTCCTTCTGACCACGGATCAACCGCAGGGGTTCCACGATCATGGTGACGGCCATAACAACAACCGAACCCCAGACGTATAAGCCGTGGTTGCCCATGGCCAAAAAATCAGAAAAACTATTCCAGTACATGACTCACTCCTTGGTGGCCGAATCAGAGATTGAGAAATTCAAAAATTCAACAATCCACCACAGAGACGCAGAGGCGCAGAGAAAACGCAGAGGTAGACCTTGTTTTGAATGTTTGCTCTGCG
>CAIWVX010000142.1 GCA_903916205.1 uncultured beta proteobacterium | reverse complement strand
GTGGCGTAAATCAACACATTCTCGGGGGGCGAGGTGATTGAGCCGTCAAGCACCACCTTGAGCGCTTTGTAGGTGGCATCGCCGGCATCAAAGGAAAGATCGTCACAATAAATGATGAAGCGCTCGGGGCGGCCTTCGAGCAAATCGACGATGTCCGGCAAGTCGACCAGATCGCCTTTTTCGACTTCGATAACGCGCAGACCTTTGGGCGAATATTCGTTCAGCAGCGCCTTGATCAGCGACGATTTTCCAGAACCTCGGGTGCCGGTGAGCAGAACATTATTGGCGGGCTGCTTTTTGATAAATTGCCGCGTGTTAGCATCGATCCGCGCTTTTTGCTCGTCGATGTCCTGCAGGTCAGCGAGACGCATCGAGGAGGGGCGAATAACCGCTTGCAAGAAGCCTTGATGCCCCTGTTTGCGCCAACGGAAAGCCGTTGCGCTGTCCCAATCGGGGGCTTTAGAGGCTGGGGGTAAAAGGGGTTCGAGGCGTTCGAGTAATTTTTCTGCGCGCACTAAAAAACTGGCAAGCTGCCGGGTAGGGTCAGTCATCGGAGAGTATACTTCGTCGATTCGGGAACCGCACACTGTAGCCAAATCATGACCAAAAGCCAAGCAATACGCCAGATTCAGACCTCAATAATCATTTTATTTGCCGCTTTTCTGGGGGCTTGCGCCAGTGTCAAAACAGAGCTGCCTGCGGTTTGCCCGGCCTGTACGCAATGTCCCACGCCCCAGCCTTGCCCGTTAACGCCCAACCCGGCTCAACCCGTCGCCAAACCAATGCAGGCGGCCTCATGGAGCGACCTGCCTGGTTGGGTCGAAGATGATCTTGTCGATGCCTGGCCCGCACTTCTTCAATCGTGTCGGGCTTTGGCGAGTCGCCCACAATGGCCACTCTGGCGAGCCACATGTGAAGAGGCCAAGCACTTGATTGCGCCCAGTAACGCCACATTGCACCGGTTTTTTGAAAGTCGTTTTTCGCCCTATTTAATGACCAACCCGGATGGCTCAACAACAGGTTTAGTTACCGGGTATTACGAACCTCTGTTACGCGGATCGAGAACCCGCACGGCAAAATTTTCCCAGCCGGTACTTGGCGTGCCGTCTGATCTGCTGACGATTGAGCTTGGCGAAGTGCTGCCCGATCTTAAAAACATGCGGCTGCGTGGGCGTTTGCAAGACAACAAGGTTATTCCGTACTACTCGCGGGCCGAGATCGTCAGTCAGGAAACTAAGTTTGCTGACCGGGTGTTGCTCTGGGTCGATGATGCCGTCGAACTCTTTTTCCTCCAGATTCAGGGCTCGGGGCGCGTTCAACTACCCGATGGGAAACAGGTGCGTATCAGCTACGCCGACCAGAATGGACATCCTTTTCAGCCGATTGGCCGGGTACTCGCTGAGCGTGGTGAGATTAAGCTGGAGAATGTTTCGATGCAAAGCATTCAGGCTTGGGCGCGAAGCCATCCAGACAAACTTGATGACATCCTAAATACCAATCCGAGTTACGTTTTTTTCCGCGAGTTAACGCATAAAGACAGCGAAGGCGACGGCCCTCCGGGGGCTCTCGGCGTACCGCTAACGCCTAAGCGCAGCATTGCAGTTGATCCACGTAACGTACCACTGGGTGCGCCGATTTTCCTTTCGACCACCCGCCCCAATTCGACGGAGCCACTGCGTCGCCTGATGTTAGCCCAAGACACCGGCGGGGCAATTCGCGGCGCAGTGCGTGCCGATTTCTTCTGGGGTTTTGGTGCCGAAGCCGGACAACACGCGGGAAAAATGAAACAATTAGGCCAGATGTGGGCGCTTTTACCGCCGGGTGTTGCGGTGAAATAAATGATCTTGGATAACATAAAGACAGGGCTTCAATCAATCAACCGTGTACTTATTCTTGTTAAATTCGATCAACAAAAAACCGTTCACCGCCTTTAATATTTATTCGGTATTTTATCAATGAACACAACACTCTTGCAGCAAGCCATTACACTTCACCAGCAAGGCCAGATTAGCCAAGCCCAAGCCGTCTACCAAGAAATTCTGAAGATTCAGCCAAGGCATTTTGACAGCCTCCACATGCTGGGGGTGACTTACTTCCAAACAGGTCAGTTAGAGAAGGGAGTGCATCTGGTTGCTGAAGCGCTCAAGATCGACCCCAACAGCGCTGAGGCCCACAATAATTTAGGCAACGCCTTGTGTGATCTCAAGCGACTCGACGAAGCCCTCGCCAGCTACGACCAGGCGCTCGCGCTCAGACCAGAGTATGTCGAAGCCCATAAGAGCCGGGGTAATATCTTGCTAGCACTCAAGCGACCAAATGAAGCCCTAGTCAGCTACGACCGGGTGCTCGCGCTCAGGCCGGAAGATATCGAGGCCCATTGCAACCGGGGTAATATCTTGCGAGACCTCAAACGACCCGATGAAGCCTTGGACAGTTTTGATCGCGTTCTTGCACTCAGGTCAGACATCGTTGAGGTCTATTACAACCGGGGCAACACCTTGCGAGACCTCAAACGACTCGATGAAGCCCTCGACAGCTACGACCGTGCCCTCGCACTCAGGCCGGAGTTTATCGAGGCTCACCTCAACCGGGGTAACGTCCTGCGAGACCTCAAGCGATTTGATGAAGCCCTAGACAGCGATGACCGCATCCTCGCGCTCAAGCCGGAGTTTGCCGAAGTCCACCACAATCGGGGTATCTCCCTGCTGTACCTCAATCGACCCGACGAAGCCTTGACCTGCTGCGACCGTGCGCTCGCGCTCAGGCCGGAGCTTGCTGAGGCCCACAACATACGGGGGAGTGCACTGCTGCGCCTCAATCGACCCGACGAAGCACTAGCCTGCTTCGACCGTGCACTCGTGCTTAGGCCGGAATATGTCGACGCCCACAACAATCGAGGGGGGGCACTGCTGTACCTCAATCGACCCGACGAAGCCTTGGCCTGTTTTGACCGAGCGCTTGCACTTAGGCCGGAGGATGCCGGAGCTTGTTTTCACAAATCACTGATATTGCTCCTCACCGGCGATTTTAAGCAGGGATGGCGCTTATACGAGCGGCGTTGGCTAACAAAAACTTGGAGTCCATACAAGCGTAGTTTCACCCAACCGCTATGGCTCGGCAAAGAGTCTCTTGAGGGTAAAACCATCCTGTTGCACACCGAACAAGGCCTAGGAGATGCCCTCCAGTTTGTGCGTTATGCGCCTCTTGTCAGTCGCTTGGGTGCTCGAGTCATCCTCGAGTGCGATAAGTCACTCATCGGGATATTTGAGGGATTGGAAGGCGTTAGTGTCGTAATCGAAAATGGCCAGCCCCTACCCACGTTTGATTACCAGTGTCCGTTACTTTCCTTGCCTTTGGCATTTGAGACTCGGATCAATACGATTCCATTGCCAACATCCTACTTAATGAGTCAACCTGAGTCGTTGAAACGCTGGAGTGCGCGCCTCGGAGAGAAAACCCGCCCTCGTATCGGTCTCGTTTGGAGTGGCAGAACCCTTCACAAAAATGACCTTAACCGGAGTCTGACCCTGACTCAAATACTTCGGCATTTACCGCCCGACAACGACTATGTGAGTCTACAACAGGAGGTGCGCGAGATTGATCGGATCGCCTTGGAGCAAAGATCGATCAAGCACTTTGGGAATGAACTAAACGACTTTGCCGATACCGCCGCTTTATGTGATCTGATGGATCTCGTCATCAGTATTGATACCAGCGTAGCCCATCTGTCTGGGGCGCTCGGCAAACCCACTTGGGTGTTGCTGCCCTATGCACCCGATTGGCGTTGGTTGCTGGATCGGGAAGATAGCCCTTGGTACTCAAGCGTCAGACTATTTCGTCAGCCCAAGCGCAAGGACTGGGAAAGTGTGCTGGAGCGCATTCATGATGAGATCCTCAGAAAATTCGGGGATGCGACGCGAGCGACGGAAATCAATCTCTAGCTTGCAACAGAGGCCGCCCGATCGTGTGCGCAAATTCTTTGCGCACACTAAGCCTCTCGCGTCTCAATGTGCAAATAGCTCCACATTCCATTGATCTCACTCCGCCATCGGTACGCACGCACAAAATAAATTGCGGTCGCCGTAAACATCGTCGATGCGATTGACGCTTGGCCAGAACTTGTTGGCGGCCACCCAGGGTAGCGGGAAGACGGCCTCTTGGCGGCTGTACGGGCGATTCCAGCCTGCATCCACAATGTCAGCCTGGGTGTGCGGCGCGTTCTTCAGCGGATTGTTGTCCGCTGGCCACAGTCCCTGTTCGATTTTGCGGATTTCTTCGCGGATTGAGGCCATTGCGGCGATGAAGCGGTCAAGTTCAGCTTTCGATTCCGATTCCGTCGGTTCAACCATAATCGTGCCGGCTACCGGGAAACTGACCGTCGGGGCATGGAAGCCGTAGTCCATCAGGCGTTTAGCAATGTCGGTTTCGCTGATACCGGTGGCGGTCTTGATCGGACGGATGTCGAGAATGCACTCATGCGCCACGCGACCGTGCTTGCCGGTGTATAGCACCGGGTAGTGCGGGCGCAGTTGGGCGGCAACGTAGTTGGCGTTGAGGATGGCTACTTCGGTGGCGCGTTTGAGACCCTTGCCGCCGAGTAGGGCAATGTACATCCAGGAAATCGGCAGGATCGAGGCCGAACCCCAAGGCGCAGCGGAAACTGCGCCTTGACCGGCATGTGGGCCGCTGATGCTTTGTACCGAATGGTTGGCCATGAACGGTGCCAAATGCGCCTTGAGGCCAATCGGGCCCATGCCGGGGCCGCCGCCGCCGTGGGGAATGGCGAAGGTTTTGTGTAGATTCATGTGGCTGACGTCGGCACCAATCAGTCCGGGCGAGGTGAGGCCGACTTGGGCGTTGAGGTTGGCCCCGTCCATATACACCTGGCCGCCGTGGCTATGGATGATGGCGCAGATGTCCTTAATGGCCTCTTCAAACACGCCGTGTGTTGACGGATAAGTAATCATCAGACAGGCCAGCTTGGCCGCGTGCTGTTCGGCTTTGGCTTTGAGATCGGCGACATCGACGTTGCCGTTTTCATCGCAATTGACCACGATGATTTCGAGGCCACACATCTGCGCCGTCGCCGGGTTGGTGCCGTGCGCTGATTTGGGAATCAGGCAGATGTTGCGGTGACTGTCGCCACGACTGGCGTGATAGCGGGTGATGGCGACGATGCCAGCGTATTCACCCTGAGCCCCGGAGTTTGGCTGGATGCAAATGGCGTCAAAACCGGTGATTACCTTGAGCCAGCTTTCGAGTCCGCCGATCATTTCCATGTAACCTTGCGCTTGATCAATCGGGGCGAAAGGATGGATGTCGCCAAATTCCGGCCAAGTGACCGGAATCATTTCGCTGCTGGCATTGAGTTTCATGGTGCATGAACCCAGCGAAATCATCGAGTGGTCTAGCGCTAGATCCTTGTTCTGCAAGCGTTTGAGGTAGCGCAGCATTTCGTGTTCGGTGTGATAACTGTTAAATACCGGATGCGTCAGAATGGCGTCGGTGCGTTGCAGCGCTTGCGGCAACGCCGGGTCGAGTTGCTGCACCTGCGTATCAAAGGCTTCAATAGTGACGCTAACGCCAGCAATCAGTTTGATCAACGCCGTCACATCGTCACGCGTGGTTTTTTCGTGACAGGCGATGCCGAGCACACCATTGCTGACTTGACGCAAGTTGTAACCCGCCGCAAGCGCGGCTTGATAGACGGTGAGGGCGCGAGTACCGAGGTCAAGGTGCAGGGTATCGAAAAAATGCTGAGTTATGACTTTGATTCCGGCGCGCTTGAGGCTCTCGGCGAGGATCGAGGTCAGCCGATGGATGCGTTCGGCGATGGCGCGTAAGCCTTGCGGGCCGTGATAAACCGCGTACATGCCGGCCATGTTGGCGAGCAGAACTTGCGAAGTGCAGATGTTGGAATTGGCCTTTTCGCGGCGGATGTGTTGTTCGCGAGTTTGCAGCGCCATGCGCAAAGCCTGGTTGCCACGGGCATCAACCGAAACGCCGATGATGCGGCCAGCGATCGAACGCTTGTGTTCGTCACGGGTGGCGAAGAAGGCGGCATGGGGGCCGCCAAAGCCCATTGGGATACCAAAGCGCTGCGATGAACCGAGCGCGATGTCGGCACCCATTGCGCCGGGTGATTTGAGCAGTACCAGCGCCATTAGGTCAGACGCCACGGCCACCACACCACCTTGCGCTTTGACGGCGGCAATCGGCGCACTGAGGTCGGTGATTTCACCGCGATCATTCGGGTACTGAAAAAGGGCACCGAAAACATCCTGCTGCGCGGCTTCTTCCGGGGTACCGAAAATCAGTTCAAAACCAAAGAAACTGGCGCGCGTCTTGATCACGTCGATGGTCTGCGGGAAACAGGCGGCATCGACAAAGAAAAGATTGGATTTCGATTTGCTCACGCGTCGCGCCATGGTCATGGCTTCGGCGGCGGCGGTGGCTTCGTCGAGCAGCGAGGCGTTAGCCAGTTCGAGGCCGGTGAGGTCGATGACCATTTGCTGGTAGTTGAGCAAGGCTTCGAGTCGGCCCTGAGCAATCTCGGCTTGATACGGCGTATAGGCGGTATACCAACCCGGATTTTCCAGCACGTTACGCAGAATGACTTTGGGCGTCAGGGTGTCGGAATAGCCCATGCCAATCAACGATTTGTTGACCTTGTTTTTGCTAGCAATTAGCTTGAGCGCGGCCAGCGCTTCGGCTTCCGGTCGTGCGTCGGCGAGCGGCATCGGCGACGGCAGGCGAATGGCCGGAGGCACCGTCTGATCAATCAGGATGTCAAGGCTGGGCGCATCAATTGCGGCCAGCATTACGCTGATGTCCGTTGTCGAGGGGCCGATGTGACGATTAATAAACTCGTCGCGTTGTTCAAGGGCGCTAAGGGGCAAAGTCTGTGGCATGGTGTGCTCCGGTTTGTTCTACAGCGATATTTTGAAAAATCAAACGTCCACCGCGAAGGCGCGGCAGAGAAAACACAAAGGAAGCTTCAGAAGGTGTAAGCACTTAGCCGCCCACTCGGCTGCAAACCAATAGATACGGGCACCTTCAGTGTTGCGCACGCAACGCTTGGCGTTTCACACCGAGCGTTGATTCGCATCTAAGTGGCTAGCAGAAAGTTTTCTTTGCGACACCTTTGCTCCTTCGTGCCTTGACGGTAGGGGCTAGGTCTCTTTTCACCGCCAGCCTCTCAGATACTGGCGATATAGGCCGCCGCATCAAGCAGCGCGTCTACGTCAGCGAGATGAGTCGGCTTCATCTTGAACAGCCAAGCGGCGTAGGCGTCCTGATTGACCTGTTCGGGGGCGTCAGCTAATGCCGCATTGACTTCAGTGATCGTCCCGCCAACCGGCGCGTAAACATCAGCGGCCGCTTTGACTGATTCGACGACCGCCGCTTCCTGTTCGGCAGAGAGTGTTTTGCCGACATCCGGCAAATCGATGAAAACCAGATCGCCAAGCAGATCCTGGGCGTGTTCGGTGATGCCAACAGTGATCGTGCCGTCAGCTTCAGCGCGAACCCATTCATGGCTCTTGGTGTACTTGAGGTGGGTCGGGGCGTTCATGGAGACTCCTAGAATGTTGGGGTTAATTTAAATCATCGCCTTGCCGTTACGGGCAAAGCAGGGTTTGATTACTTTGGCGCGCAACATTTTGTCGCGAATTTCGACCGTGACCGTATCGCCGATGGCGACGCCCAAGGGCAGACGGGCCAAGGCCACCGATTGTTGCAGCGTTGGCGAAAACGTGCCACTGGTGACTTCGCCCTGACCCTGTGCCGTCACTACTTTTTGATGCGCACGGATTACGCCACGCTCAAGCAGCAGCAAGCCAAGGAACTGCGTCTGCTGTGGTGCGGCCAGCAACGCGGCTTTACCAACAAAGTCGCGCTCAGTCACTAAATCAACAGTCCAAGCCAGGCCGGCATTGAGCGGCGAAACCGTTTCGTCCATATCTTGACCGTAAAGATTCATCCCCGCTTCAAGGCGCAAGGTGTCGCGGGCGCCAAGGCCGATGGGCTTGACGCCCGCGTCAAAGAGCGCTTGCCAGAAGGTTTCGGCCTGACTGGCGGGAAGGGTAATTTCAAAGCCGTCCTCACCGGTATAGCCGGTGGTCGCAATGAAATAATCGCCGACCTGCGCCGAGAAAAAGGGCTTAAGGG
>CAIWVX010000141.1 GCA_903916205.1 uncultured beta proteobacterium | reverse complement strand
GATGTTCCAGTCCGAACTCATGGTGCTGAGAAAATTCATCAACGCCCCTGGCCGCTCGGGAAACTCGAAGCGATAAACCAGTTCGTTCGCTAGGCTAGCCGAATGTCCGCCGACCAGATGGCGAATATGTCCTTTGGCCATTTCGTCGTCGGTCAGATCCAGTGTCGGATAATCGTGTTTTTGTAGCGTCTCGACCAGCTTCAGCGATTCGGTACGCGAAGCCACCTGTATCCCGACAAAGATATGCGCTTCCTTCTGATCGTTGCAGCGATAGTTGAATTCGGTAAGGTTGCGGGCCCCGATCAGTGACAGGAATTTACGGTACGCCCCCGGCTTTTCCGGTAGCGTCACGGCCAGCACGGCTTCTCGCTGCTCTCCAACTTCGGCGCGTTCGGCGACAAAACGCAAACGATCAAAATTCATATTGGCCCCCGAAGCAATGGCGACCAGCGTCTTGTCTTTCAACTTATGGTGGGCGGCGTAGGCTTTGGCACCGGCCACGGCCAACGCCCCGGCCGGTTCCAAAACGGCCCGCGTATCCTCGAACACATCCTTAATCGCCGCGCAGATAGCATCGGTGTCCACCCGCACCATCTCATCGACGTATTGCTGGCATAGCCGGAAGGTTTCTTCGCCCACGTATTTCACCGCCGCACCATCGGCAAACAAGCCCACCTGCTTCAGTCGCACGCGCTTTCCGGCCTCTAACGACTGGGTCATGGCGTCGGCATCTGAGGCTTCGACACCGATGATTTTGATCTCTGGGCGCAGCCTTTTAATGTAAGCCGCCACCCCAGAAATCAGCCCACCGCCACCCACACAACAAAAAACAGCATAGATCGGTTTAGGGTGCTGGCGCAGGATTTCCATGCCAATGGTGCCCTGACCAGCAATGACATCAGGATCATCAAAGGGGTGCACAAAAGTCAGTTTTTCGACTTTCTCGAGTTCCAAAGCATGCGTGTAGGCTTCATCGTAGGACTCACCCGCCAGCACCACTTCGCCACCACGATTACGCACCGCCATAATTTTGATGTCCGGTGTCGTCGTCGGCATCACAATAACCGCACGGCAGCCGACCTTAGCGGCTGACAGCGCGACACCCTGAGCATGATTCCCTGCCGAAGCACAAATCACCCCGCGCTTAAGCCTCTCGGGCGAAAGCTTGACGATCTTGTTGTAAGCACCGCGCAGCTTGAACGAAAAAACAGGCTGCATGTCCTCGCGCTTGAACAAAATGGTGTTACCAATCCGCGCCGAAAGATTGGGGGCGTGATCAAGCGGAGTTTCGACCGCCACGTCGTAGACCTGCGCATTAAGGATTTTTTCGAGGTAATCGGGGTGCATGTCAGCCTTAACTCTTCCAGAAAACCGCTGATTTTAGCAGCAGACGCGCACGCGCAGGATTCCGAGTTAACGCCAAAATTCCGCGATTGAAATTTCCCCAGCCTGTCCAAAGCCAATGCCGCCTTCTTCCGTACCGGCGTCATTACGCACAATCCGTTTCTCCTGTTCAGGCATTCCACTCTGAACGCCGCCTAGGGTCACTACCCGATGTCGACCGTACGTTGGCGTTTGTTTCATTTGCCGGGCAAGGTGGTGCATCATGCTAGCCCAAGCCATGTCTCCGTAAAAAGCGTGTTACCTCTCCGCAACGGCAAGGCGCACCCCGGTGCGCTTGAGTGAGTTCGTGCAAAACTTGTCGTATTACCCCTATGCCATTAAAACAAATTTGTCGGTGTCGACGCGACTACCCGGCAAATCCTCGTCCCTTTAATTTCCGCATCAAAAATGCAAAAAATATCGACCGGCAGGCTGGGAAAATTTTAATCACAGAATTTGGGGAATTTGATGTAATTGCCCTGATTTACTGGCCGAGTAAAATACACCCTCTAAAACAAAGGATACGACTCATGACTTTCAATAAGCTGACAGCACTTTCCCCCCTTGATGGTCGCTATGCCAGTAAGCTTGACGCGCTGCGACCACAGTTTTCTGAATTTGGCTTAATTCATCGTCGTTTGCAGGTTGAGATTGAATGGTTGAAGGCCCTCGCGGCTGAGCCGCATTTTTCCGAGATTCCTGCGTTTTCGGCGATTACCCTGGCTTTGCTGGACAAAATTGTGGCTGATTTCGGACCGGTGCAAGCGGCCGAGGTCAAGGAAATTGAGTCCGTCACCAATCATGACGTCAAGGCGTTGGAATACTGGATCAAGAAAAAGCTGGCCGACAATCAGGAAGTTATGCGCGTTTCGGAGTTTATCCATTTTGCCTGTACCTCCGAGGACATCAATAATTTGTCGCATGGTTTGATGCTCAAGGCGGCCAGAGATGAGGTCATGCTTCCACTGCTGCTTCAGGTTATAGCCCGTTTGCGCGATCTGGCGCATGAGCACGCGGCGTTACCGATGATGTCGCGGACGCACGGTCAGCCGGCCACTCCCACGACGGTGGGCAAGGAAATAGCCAACGTGGTCTTTCGCCTTGAGCGGGCGCGCTCTAACATTGCGGGGATCCCTCTGCTGGGCAAAATTAACGGTGCCGTTGGCAATTACAATGCCCATCTGTCGGCTTATCCCGACTTTGACTGGGAGCGTTTTGCCCGACGTTTTGTTGAAAATTTCGGTCTTGAATTTAATCCCTATACGATTCAGATCGAACCGCATGACTCAATGGCCGAGTTGTTTGATGCTTTCGCTCGCGCCAATACCATCCTGATTGACCTTGATCGTGATGTCTGGGGTTATATTTCATTGGGTTTTTTCAAGCAGAAATTAAAAGCTGGGGAGATTGGCTCTTCGACGATGCCGCATAAAGTTAATCCCATTGACTTTGAAAATTCAGAGGGCAATCTTGGCTTATCTAACGCCTTGCTCCGGCATCTTTCGGAGAAGCTTCCCATTTCGCGTTGGCAGCGTGATCTGACGGATTCAACGGTGCTGCGCAATATGGGCGTCGCTCTTGGCTATAGTTTATTGGGGTACGACTCCCTGCTGCGCGGGTTGAACAAATTAGAAGTGAATGCTGAGGGACTGTGCGCTGATCTGGAGGCTAATTGGGAAGTGCTGGCCGAACCGATTCAGACCGTAATGCGCCGCTACGGAATGACTAACCCTTACGAGAAATTGAAGGATTTGACGCGTGGCAATCGCATCTCCCGAGAAGTTATGCAAGCGTTCGTACAGTCACTTGACCTACCCCAATCGGCCATAGATGACTTAATGAAACTGACGCCTTGGGATTACACCGGCAAGGCCGCCGAATTAGCTCGACGGGTATGATTCGACACACATCCCCACGAGGCAATAACAAGGAATAGAGGGGGCGTGGGTTTCCTCTGAGTTTTTGCAGTTAATTTTGACGTGTGATGCGCTTGTCCAGTTTGTCAGACACGTCATTACGCTTGGTCTGCCGGTATAATCCCCGTCCGTGGAACAAACTCTCTTATCTTCTCGACGACCCTCAGCGGTGGCTTCTGCTTGGCAACGCTGGCGTAATCGTGCCAAGGGCGGCCCTGGTCTTAAGAGCCTTCCTGCGATTGCGGTTCCGGCCAATGACGTCGCCACGCTCAATGGGCCGACGGATTTTAGAGAAACGCTACTGACTTTGATTGCCGAAGCGCGTCAGCGCATTTTCATTGTGGCCCTCTATTTGCAGGACGACGAGGCGGGTCGAGAGGTACTGGCCGCACTTTACGCCGCGAAAAAAGCACAGCCACAACTTGAAATTGCGGTTTTTGTCGATTGGCATCGAGCCCAGCGCGGACTTATCGGCAAAACCAGTTCACCGGGCAATGTCGCTTTGTACAAAACGATGGCTGAACGACTGGGGCCGGGCGTCGCCATTTACGGCGTACCGATTCAGCGGCGAGAATTGATGGGTGTATTGCACCTCAAAGGGCTGATTATTGATGCTTGCGTGCTTTATACCGGGGCCAGTCTCAATGATGTCTATCTGCAACGCCATCAACGCTATCGCCTGGATCGTTACCACCTGATTCGTAACCAACAATTAGCCGACAGTTTGGCCGGATTCCTTAGTCAGACTATGCGCAACGATCCCGCCGTGCATTTGCTCAATAACGGCGCAATACCGACAGCGGTATCCCTGCGCAACGCCATCATTAAATTTCGTCGTCTACTGAGTAAAACCCATTATCTCTTTGCCGAACAGTCCATCATGCCGGGCGACGTCGGCATCACCCCCTTACTCGGCGTCGGTGCGCGGGGCAACGAACTCAACGCGGTGCTGTTGCAATTGATTCTGCACACCAAACATCGTCTGGTTTTATTCACGCCCTATTTCAATCTTCCCGGTCTGCTACGCAAAGCCGTGGACAAAAAAATTAAGGCCGGTTGCCAGATCAACATCATTCTCGGCGACAAAACCGCCAGTGATTTTTACTTACCGCCAACAGAACCGTTTAAAACCATCGGTGCGCTGCCTTACCTCTACGAAGCCAACCTGCGCCGATTCTGCAAGACTCACCAGAAAGCCATCGACAGCGGGCAACTCAACGTCTACTTCTGGCGTCACGCTGACAACACCTTCCACCTCAAAGGCCTGCTGATCGACGAGGATTACGCCCTGCTTACCGGCAACAACCTCAATCCACGCGCATGGCGTCTGGATCTCGAAAACGGCTTGCTGATTCAATGAAAAAATGGAGCTGAAAGTCCTGAAAG
>CAIWVX010000140.1 GCA_903916205.1 uncultured beta proteobacterium | reverse complement strand
TTTTAGTCTAACCACAAAAGTCCGCCTTCAACCCGATCAGAACACCCAGCTTTCGGGCCTCTATCGCAGTCGCGACGGCTACTTCACCCAATGCGAACCGCAGGGTTTCCGCCGCATCACTTGGTTTGCTGACCGTCCCGATGTCATGGCATGCTTCACCGTCACGCTCCATGCCGACAAAGTCGCCTGTCCAATCCTGCTCTCCAACGGCAACCCGGTCGACCACGGCGATGAAGCGCAAGGCCGTCATTTCGCCACTTGGAAAGATCCCTTCAAAAAACCCTGTTACCTCTTCGCCTTGGTGGCGGGCAAACTCGACGTGCTGCGTGACCGCTATCGCACCGCCTCCGGTCGTGAGGTTCAGCTCGCCATTTACGTTGAACCGGGCAAGCTCGACCAGTGCCCACACGCCATGGCCGCGCTCAAAAAATCAATGCAATGGGACGAACAACGTTTCGCGCTGGAATGCGACCTTGATCACTACATGATCGTCGCCGTCAGCGACTTCAACATGGGGGCCATGGAAAACAAGGGTCTCAACATCTTCAACACCAAATTTGTCCTCGCCCGAACCGATGTCGCCACCGATGTAGACTTTGAAAATATTGACCGCGTCGTCGCGCATGAATACTTTCACAACTGGACGGGCAATCGCGTGACCTGCCGCGACTGGTTCCAGTTATCGCTCAAAGAAGGGCTAACGGTCTTTCGCGATCAAGAATTCGGGGCCGACACGCACAGCCGTGAAACAGCGCGAATCCGCGAAGTGCGTGGCCTACGTGCCGCCCAGTTCCCCGAAGATGCCGGTCCAATGGCGCATCCGGTACGCCCTGAAAGTTATTTCGAAATCAACAACTTCTACACCGCCACCGTCTATGAAAAAGGTGCCGAAGTCGTCCGCATGATCCAAACCCTGATCGGCCAAGCGGCCTTTCGGCGCGGCATGGATCTGTACTTCCAGCGCCACGACGGGCAGGCCGTGCGTTGCGACGACTTCGTCGCTGCGATGGCCGATGCCAGTGGTTTTGACTTCACCCCGTTTATGGCCTGGTACCATCAAGCGGGAACACCTCGAGTGAGCGCTCACGCCAACTATGAGGCGGCGGCCCGACGCTACACCTTAACGCTGACCCAGCACAGTTTGCCGTCACCAAATCAAGCCACCAAAGCGCCGTACCTGATTCCTGTAGCGGTCGGTTTGGTGGGGCCGGAGGGCAATGATTTTGACCTAGGTGAAGGACGCAAGACCCAAATTTTGCAACTCACCCAGCCGGAACAATGTTTCGTCTTCGAAAACATCGCCGCCGCGCCCGTCCCCTCACTGCTACGCAACTTCTCGGCACCGGTGATTCTCGACTACGCCTACAGCGAAGCCGATTTAGCGCACCTGCTGGCCCATGACAGCGACGCCTTCAATCGTTGGGAAGCCGGTCAGCGCCTGTTGGGGCAACTTATCCTCAAAGCCGCCGCCGCGCCTTCCTCCGCCCAGAGTGTCATCTGGCCGGACGCTGTATTCGAGGCCGCGCGCAAAGTTCTACGCGGCACCGGCGATCCCGCGTTCATCGCTGAGGCCCTCACCTTACCCGGCGAAACCACGCTGGCCGAGCAACTCACCGTAGTCGATCCCGAGGCACTCTATCAAGCCCGCCAAGGTTTAGCGCGGGCCTTGGCGCAAGCCTTAAAAAACGAATTAGCCGAAACCTATGCCGCACTGGCACCGACCAGCCCCTACCAGCCAACCACCGCCGAGGCCGGTCGTCGGCGCTTACGCCACCTTTGCCTAGCGTACCTCAACGAACTGGATGCCGCCGAATACCGCGCATTAGCACGCCAGCAATTCGACCAGGCCGACAACATGACCGACCAATTTGCGGCCTTATCGGTGCTCGCCAATACCCCCGGAGAACAAGGCCCGGCGGCCCTTTCTGCGTTCTATACCCGCTGGAAAGACGAAGCCTTGGTACTGGATAAATGGCTCTCCGTACAAGCCAGCAGCCGCCTCGACGGGACGCTGGCACAGGTTAAAAAACTCACCCAGCACCCGGCCTTCAACCGGCGCAATCCAAACAAAGTTTACGCCCTGATACGCACCTTCGGCGCCAATCATCGCCACTTCCATGCCGGCGACGGCCAAGGTTACTGCTTCATGGCCGAACAAATCGCCGCGCTCGACCCCATCAACCCGCAAGTCGCGGCACGCCTAGCACGCAGCTTTGACCGCTGGAAACATTTCGATCCCCCTCGCCAGCAACAAGCCCGCCAAGCCCTCGAATCATTACAGCAACAAACCGGCTTATCGCGTGACGTACGTGAAGTCGTGACCAAAACCTTGGGTTAAAGAACGCTGACAAAATAATGTCCCGATTTTTATCTTCCCACCGCTGGTACGCAGGATTTTGTGCGCACGCGGTCTCCCACATTAAAACGGTGCATAGGGGGCTGCGGCCAAGGATGGAGACTTATGAAAATGAGCGAACATCCACCGCAAAGGCGCAAATAAACCCAAGTTCTCGCAAAGGCAATACAGAAAAACACATCGCAGAAAACCCCGTTGAGTTTAAAGATTTCCTTTGCGGTGGACGCTCGATGGGACGTTCGAGTGTGCAAGGTGTTGCTCATGCGGTAGATTTTAGAAGGGGGCGTAGGAATGAAAAAGAGTCGATCAGGTACGGCAGATAAAGCACTCAGTGTCGGCGACAAGTTATCGCCGTTGTGGCTGAGTTTGCGTCAGTCGGTACTGCAACCCGAGCGGTGGTTTGAGCTGGCGCGTCATTATGCCGCTGCCGGTTTCCCGTGGCAGGCGGGTTATACGGCACGTCAGGCGTTGCGCCTTGATGCGGCGTTGTTGCCGCGCTTGCAGGCGTTAAACTTAGGGGCGTGGCAAAACACCACGCTTGGCGATGCGCTGCTTGGACGACCTCGTTTGGACGATGCGGCGGCGCTCGCCGAGCGTTTTTTGGCCCAACTGCAAATTTGCCCCGGTGATTGGTTGAGTACGCTGTATCTGGCGCGTTTGCTCGATTTGGTGGCGCTTTCCACACTATCTCCGGCCTGGCCGGACGCCGTGCAGGTGCTGCAACAGGCCGAAGCGCTGGAGCCGATTCATGGCGAAAGTCGGCATTGGTTGGGGGCGTGGCGGCTTAAGGCGGGCGATGCCGCCGGCGCGGTACAGGCGCTGTCCGGCGTGCTGGCGATTCGTCCGATGCGCTTTGGCTCGATGATGATTCTCGGCGAGGCCTTGCTTTACGTGGGGCACGTGGAAGCGGCAGAGAAAGCATTTACCCGCGCCGCGTTGTCGTCTAATCCCGATTTTTTGCAGACGCTGGCGGCGAAAGTGTTCCACTTTAATTACTGGCAAGAGGCGATAGCGATTTTGCGCCGGGTGCTTGAGTTGCGCCCGTATTCTGTCCCGGCCTGGTTACAGTTAGCCCGCATCCAGTCGGAGGCTTATGCTCTGGTTGAGTGCCGCGAGAGTTTGCAAAAGTTAGCCGTGCTGGCCCCTGATAACGTCGAGCGGCGGACGTTAGAGTCCAGTCTGTCCGGTCGCATGGGCGATGCCAAGGCCAATCTACGGCATTTCTTTGAAACGGCCGATGAGCCGGATAGCTCGCCGTCACGGCGGATTTCGAGTATCGCCATGTCCTTGTTGTATCAGGATAATCTTTCGGTGGCAGCGGTCGCCAAAGAACACCGCAAGTTGTGTGCGCCCATTATGGACAAGCTGCCGGTGCGCCAGCATTTTGATAACGACCTTGATCCACAGCGGCGCTTGCGTATTGGTTATGTGACCGGCGATTTGCACCGCCAGCATCCGGTGAATATTTTTATTCTGCCGGTGTTGTTGCGCCACGATCACACGCGTTTTGAAATTACGATTTATCACACCAATGGGATGCACGATGGCTATACACAAAAGGCCAAAGAGAATGCGGATCGCTGGGTCGAGGTCGGCACGGACGGTGATGAGGCGTTGCAACAGAGGATTGTGGCCGATGAGATTGATCTTCTGATCGATCTGGCCGGGCATACCGCCAGCCATCGCCTAGGGGTTTTTGCCATGCGTGCGGCACCGGTACAGGCGACCTTTCTCGGCTATCCACATTCCACCGGATTATCGACGATTGATTGGCTGATCGGCGATGCGGTGGTTAGCCCGAAGTCCGATGCGGCGCTGTTTTCCGAGGGTATCGCGCAATTGCCCAACGGTGTTTTCTGCTGGGCCACCGTCGATGAATATCCCCTGCCCAAAACCCGGCCCGCTACGCTGCCCGTGGTTTTTGCCTCGTTCAATAACGGCATGAAAATTTCAGATAAAACCGTGGCGTTATGGGCGCGAGTGTTAAACGCCGTACCCGACTCGCAACTGATGTTAAAAACGCCAGCGATGGGCGATGCTTCAGTACAAGCCCGCTATACAGGGCTATTTGCCGCCCACGGAATTGCCCCCGAGCGCCTGCTATTGCGCGGGCCGTCGGGCTTGGCGGTGATGATGCAGGACTATGGCGAAGTGGATATTGCGCTGGATCCAACGCCTTACAACGGCGGCACGACGACCTTGCAGGCGCTGTGGATGGGCGTGCCAGTGGTGACTTTGGCCGGGGCTAATTTTGTTAGCCGCATGGGCGCGAGTTTTATGACGGTGCTCGGGCAGCCGGATTGGGTCGCCAAAGATGAAGACGCCTACGTAGCGATTGCCCAGCGGTTGGCGCAACAGCTGAGCGCTTTGCGCACAGGTCGCGCCGCTTTGCGTCAAAAAATGGCCGCGTCGCCACTCTGTACAATTGAAACCTACGTGCGCGACTTTGAAGCCTTATTGCGCGAAATGTGGCGAGTGTATTGCACTAATCCGGGCCGACGCTTTATTGCGGGAGATTCTTACCCCGCTGAACAGTAGGCGGTCGGCAATGGAAACAGGCAAACATCCAGCGCAAAGGCGCAAAGAACCCCCAGAAAAACCATTGGGGTTAAAGGTTTCTTTGCGAATTTTTTGTTCCTTTGTTCCTTTGCGTCTTGGCGGTGGACGCTAAATCTTTTATCTCAGACCGAGCGCGCGACGCGCTGGATTCCGGGTCAAGCCCGGAATGACGGGTAGTCATCCGCTAAAACGGGAAAATCCACCACAGAGGCACGGAGGCGAAGAGGTATCGCAGAGGAAAACAAAAGGAACTTCTCTGTGTTCCCTCCGTGCCTCTGTGTCTCTGTGGTGGGCGTTTGAACCCAAGACCTTTCACTCCCTACGCATAGCGGCGGAAATAACGGGGTTTGTAAGCACACGATCATCCCAAAAAAATGGGCACCGCAAGGGTGCCCAAAAGGGGGAAACTTCGAGCGAATGGGTTTAGAGGTGGTAAGCCGATTCGCCGTGTGAGGTCACGTCAAGACCCTCACGTTCTTCTTCAGCCGGTACGCGCAGACCGATAATCATATCGACCAATTTGTAGGCGACGAGGGAAACCACGCCGGACCAGACGAGGGCAGTACCAACGCCCCACGCTTGACTGATCAATTGAGCCGTCATGTCATAGTCGCCGACTTTGTTGGCAACGTAGTCATAGACGCCGGTGCCGCCGAGTGCCGGGTCGCAAAAAACGCCGGTCAGTAGAGAGCCGAGGATGCCGCCGACGCCATGCACACCAAACACGTCGAGCGAATCGTCAGCACCGAGCAGACGCTTGAGACCGGTGACACCCCAGAGACAAACCACGCCGGCCAGCAAACCAATGATGATGGCTCCGGTGACGCCGACAAAACCGGCTGCCGGCGTAATGGCCACCAGACCCGCAACTGCACCTGAAGCCGCACCGAGCATCGAAGGCTTATCTTTGATCAGCCATTCAGCCAGCATCCAGGACATCGCCGCACAGGCCGTTGCCACCCAGGTGTTGACCATCGCCAGTGCCGCACCGCCGCTGGCTTCGAGTGCCGAACCGGCATTGAAACCAAACCAGCCGAACCACAGCAGCGAAGCGCCGATCATGGTGAAGGTCAGGCTGTGTGGGGCCATTGATTCCTTGCCGTAGCCGACACGTTTGCCAATCATCATGGCACCGACTAGGCCAGCGATGGCGGCGTTGATATGCACCACGGTACCGCCGGCGAAATCAAGCGCACCTTTCTGGAACAGGAACCCGGCTGTTTTGCCCGCAGCTTCGCCAGCGGCGGCGTCAAGGTAAGCGTCCGGCCCGGCCCAGTACCACACCATATGCGCCATCGGCAGGTAGGAGAAGGTATACCAGATCACCATGAACACCAACACGGCGGAGAATTTGGCGCGTTCGGCAAAGGCTCCGACAATCAACGCACAGGTAATCGCGGCAAAAGCGCCTTGGAAGATCACGTAGGCAAACTCGGAGACGACAACGCCTTTGCTGAAGGTAGCAACGACGGAATCAACCGTGATGCCTTTCAGGAACAGTTTGTCGAGCACGCCGACAAAGTTGCCGCCTTCAGTGAAGGCCCATGAGTAGCCATAAACGACCCACAGGACGCTGATCAGCGAAAAGGTGACAAACACCTGCATCAATACCGAAAGCATGTTCTTGGAACGGACGAGTCCGCCGTAGAACAGCGCCAAACCGGGGATCGACATCAAGATGACAAGGGCGGCGCTAATGAGCAACCAAGCATTGTCGCCTTTGTTGGCGACCAAGACCGGTGCGGCGGCTACCGCCGCAGCGGCCGTATCGGCCCAAGCGGGAGAAACGACCGCCGCGCCGATCAGGCTAAGTAGTGCAAAGAGGGATTTCATGGGGCGCTCCTTACAGGGCTTCCTCACCGGACTCGCCGGTGCGGATGCGGATGACTTGTTCAAGTTCGAAGACAAAAATCTTGCCGTCGCCAATTTGTCCCGTACCGGCTGATTTTTCGATGGCCTCAATGACCTGATCGAGAATCGTGTCCTGAATGGCGGCTTCGACCTTAACCTTGGGCAGAAAGTCGACCACGTATTCAGCGCCACGATACAACTCGGTGTGGCCTTTTTGACGACCGAATCCCTTGACTTCGGTAACCGTGATACCTTGAACGCCAATGGCGGACAAGGCTTCACGCACCTCGTCAAGCTTGAACGGCTTGATGACTGCAGTAACCAGTTTCATGATGGACTCCATTTCGGGGGCTTACGCCCCCGTGTACATATGAGTTAGAAAGCGCGGGTAACGGAGAGGACGGCGGTGGCGCGTCCAGCGTCTTTGAGTTTGCTTGGATTGTTATCAAGCACTCCGTTTTTTTCGGAATTCATGCTGCTGAAGCAGTAGAACTGGTAGTCAGACGCACCAGAGCATTTTCCTGCTGCATTGGTAGCAAGGTAAGAAAGGCCGACGACCCAACCATCGAAATCCTTGGTGGCACCGAGTTTCCAGTCGGTATAGTTGCCTTTGTAACCGTTCTTCAGGTCGAGGTGACCGACGTGACCATTGACACCCCAGCCGTTGCCCAAGTCGTAATTGGCTGACAGATCAAGGTAGCTCGTACCACGGGTGCTCTGTCCAGTGGAAGTACCCGTTGCATCCCAACCACGCAGGGAGAAATAATCATCAATCGAGTAGTTATATTTCAACGACAGGAATTTCCAAGAACCACCGATGTAAATTTCCTTGTTGGTGACGGGGCCGGAAGCGGCGCCAGTACCCAAGACACTACCCTGTGAACCGGGGTAGTAGTAAACAATGGCCCCCGTATCCAGACCAAAATCGCCCACCGTGGTTTTGTAGCCGCCGTAGAAATCCATTTCCAAGTTGCCGTCAGGAAAGCCCGCCCCCGAGCTGACATTGGAGTTCCAGTTGCCCAGATACAGACCGCTTGCGTGCGCATAATCGACGCCGCCTTGCAGGGCGGCTTTGCCAAAGGTCTGGTCAATTCCACGGAAACGGTAGCTCGAGAACAGGCCGAGGTTGCCCGTCAACGCCGGTGCCGGAGCGGCTTCCGGGGCGGAGGTGGTTTGCGCGATGACCGGTGCGGAAAAGGCGGTGGCCAGAAGTGCGGCTAAGAGAGTTTTTTTCATGAATTGCTCCTTGATTACGAAGTTAAAAGTTTTGCCTACCTTTCTTAGCATTTGCCGTGCCAGGTTAAAATCTTTAATTAAATGAGTGGTTTGTAAATAAGCGGCGACCGCCAAGAGGCCGAGATGCACTTTGCTGGCGCAAAAAAATAGGCCCCTGCACCAGCGAGGTGCTGAGTTGGCTTCGTCGCGTCTGTCGGGCTATGGCTCGTGCGGTTTAGAAAACTTGCCGACATCCGTGAGAGGCGAGCACAATTCCGCATCTGCGATAATATGACGGTTGCCCAATCAGGGAGTGATCACCCATGAACGCTTTATTTTTCTGCTCAAAATCGGTGGGCTAACGGTGCTGAATTTTTTCTTCATGCGGCGATTTACCGGCGGCATTGGCCGAGCGCAACCGTGAGCCTGACTGAAAGCCCGACACTCGATGATTTTCGAGTAATTTGCTTATGCGCCGAATGGTGTGGAACCTGTCGTGACTATCAGCCCGGTTTTATGAGACTGATTGACGCCTTTCCCGGGGTGCAATTTCGTTGGCTTGATATCGAAGAACAGGCCGAAGAAATGGGCGATCTCGATATTGAAGATTTCCCCACGCTACTGATTTGCCGTGGCCCCTCCATCCTTTTTTTCGGTACCCTCATGCCCTATCTGGAACATCTGCGGCGAATGATTGAAACATTCCAAGAACAGACTGCGGAACAAAGCCTTAGCTATGCCCGGTCGAGTCCTGAACGACTTGACTGGCAAAAAAATGTTGATCTGCGCGCCCTGTGCGGAGGGCCAAGCGATGAATAATCTTGAAGCGAACCGCAGGATCCTTGATCACCGATTCCCTTGGTGGCTTCTCGCTACGGCCATACTGGCGGTGCTGCTATTGCTAGGCTGGCAACTCGGGATCAGCTATCAGCATCAGGTCAAGGCCGCGGAAATCAACGCGCATAATCTCGCTTCAATTCTTAATGCCCGTCTTGATGTCACCTTGCGCCATATCAACGCCGATCTTAATTCCATCGCCGCCGAGATTCCTTTGGCCGCCATGAATCAGAAATACGTCTACCATTATTCTCGCGAAATTAACGCGAATCTTGACCGTCGCCTGTTTGATCTGGAGGAAATGGAGGGCTATCGCATTCATGATGCCAATGGCGATCCTTTGTATTCGTCAGACAGTAAATATGACCCTCATATCAATGTGGCGGATCGTGCTTACTTTCGCCAGGTGCGTGACAATCCAGACCCTGATCTGGTGTTTTCGGAGGTTTTGATTAGTCGCAGCAATGGCGCGAAAATACTGGTGATCAGTCGAGCTTTACGTGATAGCCACGGAAAGTTCATGGGACTCGTACAGGGCATGATCAATCTTGAGTATTACCGGGCGCAGTTTCAATCTCTCAATCTGGGTCAACAGGGCATTGTTGCACTGCGCCGTAGCGATACTCATGCCATGGTCGTTCGTGTTCCCGATCTGGCCGGTGAACTGAATCAGCCCTTGG
>CAIWVX010000139.1 GCA_903916205.1 uncultured beta proteobacterium | reverse complement strand
GTACTAATTACGCAGGGAAACTCTTGGGTTAAAGGCGTGGGAATGCAAATAGACAATCGTAAACAAACCTATATCCTCGAATCTGCGGCCACGGCACTTCTGGAAAGCCGACACGCTAAAAAACCGACACCATGACAAATAAAACCAGCGCATTATTTGCCGCTTGCCTACTGGCCGTATTGCCCCTTAGCGTCTATGCGGAAAAAGCCGATCGTGAAAAGCCCATCAACATTGAAGCTGATCGTTTCAGCATGGATGATATCGACAAAGTCCAAATTTTCGACGGCAATGTGGTCTTAGTTCAGGGGACGTTAGTTCTGCGTACTAACCGACTGGTCGTGACTCAAGACGCTGACGGCTTCCAGAAAGGCGTCGCCACCGGGGGCGACAATGGCTTGGCACGTTTTCGCCAAAAACGTGACGGCAAAGACGAATACATCGAGGGCGAAGGCGAACGCATCGAACACGATGCACGTGATGAAATCACCGAATTTTTTATCCGCGCTTGGGTTAAAAGTGGCCTCGATGAAGTGAAGGGGCAATTCATTTCCTACAACGCTTTGACCGAGAAATATCTCGTCACTAACGGTGCCGGACAAACGCCTCGATCCACCACCGGAGGTCTCCCGTCTCGCGTTCGCGCCATTATTCAACCCAAGAGCACAAACACAGTAGAAGACGAACCAAAAGGCCAACCGCTTGTGCTCAAGCCCTCCGCGACTGTAGAAGCACAGTAGAAATAAGGGGCTGTTAGTGCCACTGCGGGCATTGAGCAGCGAGTTTTTTTAGGTCTTCGCGATGCTGGCGGTAATCCGGGCAAAAACGCGCAACCACCGCCCAGAAGCGCGGGCTGTGATTCATTTCGTGCAAATGCGCCAGTTCGTGAATCACCACATAATCGACCACCTGACGCTGAAAATGAATCAGCCGCCAATTCAAACGAATCCCGGTTCTTAAGCTACAGCTTCCCCAGCGGGTGCGAGCATCCGAAAGCGTGAGTGCCGGAAGCGGCAAGTTCATCTGGGCGGAAAATTGCGTGAGACGTTCGGTGAATAATTGACGCGCCCGTTCGCGCATGGCTTTTTCCAGAACACGTCGGGCGTCGCCGGGTGCGCGTAGAAGCAGCGTCAATACCGGCGCGGCTTGCTCGTTCCAGAGGACGCGATTGGCACCCAGCGCCATCCTGATTTCTAGCGTTTCGCCGAGCATCGGCAAGGTCATGCCGTCGATAATTGAGATCGGTTTGGGGCGGTGCCGACTGCGCCAGTCATCGAGTTTTTTCGACACCCACTCGGCATGTTGCCGAATTAAGGCTTCAACATCAGACAATGCGGCGCGGCGCGGGGCGCTGACCCGTAGGCCGCGATGGTCAATGGATAGCCCGATGGTACGGCGTTTGGCGCGGCGCAAAACATAGTGAATGAGGCGCTCGCCGAGGACAATGGCGTGAGATGTTTCACCTTCAGCGAGCGGCTTTTCAGTCGCCAGCGGAAGTTCAGCCTGGCATGGCATCGGCGCTAGCAGGATAAAACTGTGGCGAGATCCGGCGCATTTCGGCTTCGATCCATTGTTCGGCCTGGGCGGTAATTTCTTCTGCGCTTTTACCGGTGGGGTCAATGCTCGGGCCAATGCTGACGCTGATCAGTCCGGCTTTTTTAACGAAGGCGTTCTTGGCCCAGAATTCACCGGCGTTATGGGCCACCGGCACCACCGGTGCGCCAGTGCTAACCGCGAGTTGGGCGCCGCCCGCCTTGAAGCGGCGCGATTGCCCCGGAGCAATGCGCGTTCCTTCGGGGAAAATAGCCACCGAAAAACCTGATTTAAGCCGTTCACGGCCTTGTTTGATGACTTGGCGCAGCGCGTCTTTACCGGTGCTACGGTCGATTGAAATCATCCGCGCGGCGGCTAAGCCCCAGCCGAGAAAGGGAATCATCAATAGCGATTTTTTCATAACGAAAACCACCGGCGGGAAGATCGCCTGCAGGGCAACGGTTTCCCACGCAGATTGGTGTTTGGAGAGAATAACGGCGGGACTTTTCGGGATGTTTTCACGCCCGATGATTTGATAGTGAAGGCCCAGAACAGTGCGGCACAGTGCCAGAAAAAGCGTGTACCAGAAGGCGATTATTTTGTAGCGAAAGCCCATCGGTAACGGGATGGCAAGAACTACCAGCAGCCCAGCCGGGGCGGTAATGAGAATGGAAAGCGGGGCAAAAAGCAGCGAGCGGAGGAAGGCGATCATGAACGCAAAATGTAATCAACCGCCGCCGCCAGATCAGCGAAGACCAGCGTACCTTCCGGCAGGTCGCCTTCGGCCTGGGTTTTCTGGCCCTTGCCGGTGAGCACCAGCATCGGCTTGGCCCCGGCGGTCGACGCCGCTTGCAAGTCGCGCAGGGAGTCACCAATGGCATAAGCCTTACTTAAGTCGGTGTTGAAGCTGGAACCGATGCGCAAGAACATTCCGGGCTTTGGTTTGCGGCAAGTGCAGTTGGAATTTTCCGTATGCGGGCAGTAAAAAATGGCGTCAATACGGCCACCGAGGGCTTGCGTCGCACGGTGCATCTTGTCGTGCGTGGCATTGAGTGTATCCATGTCGAACAAACCGCGACCAACCCCCGACTGATTGGTGGCAATCACCACCTTGAACCCGGCCTGGGTCAGCCGGGCTATGGCTTCAAGGCTTCCGGGAATAGGTTTCCACTCGGCGGGGGATTTGATGTAGTGCGCGGAGTCGGCGTTAATAACGCCGTCGCGATCAAGGATGATCAGTTTCATACGCCCAATTTAGAAATGTCAGCCACCGCATTAAGGTGCTTGAACAGCACGTTGAGCAGGCCCAGACGATTGGCCCGCACCGCAGAATCATCAACGTTGACCATCACTTTGTCAAAAAACTGATCAACCTCCGCCCGGACTAAGGACAGTGCGCTGAGTGCGCCGAGATAATTTTCGTTGCTGACTTGTTGTGGGATGAGGTTGTCAAGAGACTTGATTTGTTCATAGAGGGCCGCTTCAGCCGCTTCGCAGAATAGCAGGAAGTCGGGCTTCGGCAATTCTCCTTCAGCCTTTTTGAGAATGTTGCCGATGCGCTTGTTGGCGGCGGCCAGCGCTAGTGCATCGTCGAGCGTCAGAAATTCGCGCAAGGCGTCGAGCTTGGCCGGCACCAGATCAATTCGGGTCGGGCGCTGGGCCAGCACCGCTTCAATCACATCCTGGGCATAACCGGCGTCGCGCAGCAAACCGCGCAAACGCTCAAGCATGAAGTCGAGCACGGGTTCGCTTACCGGATGCGTCAGCACACCGGTCGTGAAACCGGCTTGGGCGTCAGCAATCAGGGTGGCCAGATCAAGCGGCAGCGGGGTTTCCATCAAAATACGCAGTACCCCGAGCGCCGCGCGGCGCAGACCAAAAGGATCCTTGTCGCCGGTAGGAATCTGGCCGATACCAAAAAATCCGCTCAGCGCGTCAAGTTTGTCGGCCAGTGCCGCCGCGCAGGCAATTGGCCCCTGCGGTAACGCGTCACCGGCAAAACGCGGCTGATAGTGGCTCTGGATGGCGTCGGCGACAGCCGGATCTTCACCGTCATGCCGTGCGTAGTAGCGGCCCATGATGCCTTGCAATTCAGGAAACTCGCCAACCATGTCGGTGACCAGATCGGCCTTGGTTAGACGCGCCGCACGGGCGGCCAGCGCGGTGTTGGCACCGAGATGCACGGCAATTTTCTCGGCTAGCGCTTCGAGCCGCTCAACGCGCTGCAGCACCGAGCCGAGTTTGTTGTGATAAACCACGTTGCCGAGTTTTTCGAGGCGTGAGGCCAGCGTCGTCTTACGGTCTTGGTTGTAAAAGAAGCGGGCGTCGGATAGTCGCGGACGCACCACCCGAGCGTTGCCCTGGATGATGTGTTTTGGATCGGCGACCTGCATGTTAGAAACGATCAGGAATTTGTTCAGCAGTTTCTTCGACGCATCAAGCAGCGGGAAGTATTTCTGATTCTGCTGCATGGTCAGAATCAGGCATTCCTGCGGCACTTCAAGGTATTCCGACTCGAATTCACCGACATAAACCACTGGCCATTCAACCAACGCGGTGACTTCGTCAAGCAAGCCTTCTGAGGGGTTGATGCTGGCCTTGAGTTCCGCCGCCTTGGCATCGAGTTGCTGCGCAATGGCGTTGCGGCGTTCCGCAAAATTGACCAGCACTTTGCCCGGCGATTTGAGCGTTTCGACGTAACTGTCGGCTTGGCTGAGGGTGATGTCGCCCGACGACAAAAAACGGTGTCCACGAGTGATATTGCGGCTGCGGAGTCCGAGTACTTCGCCCGGAACCACCCGATCACCGTGCAACTGCACCAAGCCATGCACCGGACGCACGAACTGATGATCGGTGTCGCTCCAGCGCATTAGCTTGGGGATCGGCAGCTTCTTGAGGGCATCAATGACAATGCTGGCGAGCACGTCGTCGAGTAGCGCACCTTTGACCATAGCCTGATAGAAGAAGGTTTCGGTTTTGCCATCCGGGCGCTTTTCAAATTGGGCAATTGCGCTGACTGGGATGTTTTTGGCTTCCAGCTTCCTGAGCAAGGCTTGAGTCGGCTGCCCTGCGGCATCAAGGGCTACGGCTACCGGCATAATTTTTTCGGTGATTGAGGCGTCCGGGGCGACCGCCAGAACGCCGGGCACCAGAATCGCCAAGCGGCGTGGGGTGGCGAACCACTGATACGCCTCGCCTGCGGTAAGCAAGTGGCGCTGGGCCAGACCGGCATGGATCTGTGCGGAAAAAACTTCGCCGAGGCGTGATAAGGCTTTGGGCGGCAACTCTTCGGTGAGCAGTTCAATCAGCAGGGGGGGATTTTTGGTAGCGTTCATGTTATTTGCTTTCCCCCGTGCGGTCTTTGCACATCGGGAATCCGAGCGCCTCGCGGGAGTTGTAGTAAGCCTCTGCGACTTCACGCGACAGGGCGCGAACCCGACCGATAAAAGTCGCGCGTTCGGTCACCGAGATGGCACCATGCGCATCAAGCAGGTTGAAACAGTGCGAACACTTCATGACTTGCTCGAAAGCGGGCAGCGCCAGACTCAGACCCATCAGCCGCTTGGCTTCTGACTCATGGTCGCTAAAGTGGCGGAAGAGCATTTCGACGTTGGAGTGTTCAAAATTGTATTTAGATTGCTCAACTTCGTTCTGGTGATAAACGTCACCATAGGTCAGGCGATAACCCGGGCCTTCGGCCCACACTAGGTCATAAACGTTTTCAACCCCTTGCAGATACATCGCCAGACGTTCTAGGCCGTAAGTAATTTCACCTAGCACCGGCTTGCAGGTCAGCGAACCGACTTCCTGGAAGTAGGTAAATTGCGTGACTTCCATGCCGTCCAGCCAGACTTCCCAGCCCAGCCCCCAGGCACCGAGAGTCGGTGATTCCCAGTCATCTTCAACAAAGCGGACATCATGTTCTTGAAGGTTGATGCCCAGCGCTTCAAGCGATTGCAGGTAGAGTTCCTGAATGTTTGTCGGCGACGGCTTGAGCACCACTTGGTACTGGTAATAATGCTGGAGGCGGTTCGGGTTTTCGCCATAGCGGCCATCTTTCGGACGGCGCGACGGTTGCACAAAGGCCGCATTCCAAGGCTCCGGGCCGATGGCGCGTAAAAAAGTGGCGGTGTGAAAGGTGCCTGCGCCAACCTCAATATCGTACGGTTGAAGCAGCGCACAGCCCTGTTTGTCCCAGAAACTCTGGAGACGCAGAATGATTTCCTGAAAAGTCGGCATGAATAGTTTTGTGAAAGCTTGAAAAACGTTGATTTTACTTGCTTTTGAGCT
>CAIWVX010000138.1 GCA_903916205.1 uncultured beta proteobacterium | reverse complement strand
CGTTTTCACAGATCGGAGCGCGGCGCTAAAAGCCATCAGCATCTCGATAAAATTCTCCGCACTCAGGCGGGCGCAGGGAAAGCCCTACAACACCGACTTCACGACGGAATGCAGAAAATCGCTGAAGATTTTGCCACTGAAGCAAAAACCATGACCACATTCAAAAACGGACCCGCATCTGGCAAATCCTTGATGCTCAAACGCGCCCCGCACTTTCTGCGCGTGACTCAGTGCGGCGATGCGATAGACGCTCTCGACCAGATTGAGGACTCACCACGGGCAGACGAGGCGCTGACTGCATACGAGATCGTCGGCAAAGCAACCTCGTGCCATTTGAGGCTCTGCGGCAACGCCAGAAAGGCCAGCGGATTTTACATGATGGCAACCTACACGATGGTTTTCCCGCAACCCGACGAAGCCACGATGCGCGACAACGAACTTTGGCGGCAGTGGGCTGAACGGGCGCTGTTCGATCAGGTCAACGCGGAGGTGGATTGAATGTTCCTCAAAATAATCTCGCCGAAAAATCGTGATTGCGTATTTCTTGAGCAAATACCTGATTTTGAACGCTTAAAATGGGTAATTTACCGTGATTTTAGAGCCAAAAACAACCAATGTTCCTCAAGAATCGCCAAAATGGTTCCGCTGGCTCGGCATCATGTGGAGCCGCTGCAAACACCTTTCGGACGGCAGCGAAAAGGACGCGATCACTGAAAAGAAGATACCCGCTGGCCTGCCGATCTGGCGGCCTGTGACCAATAGCAAGGCTTTCACGGGCCGATGGCTCACGGAGATGCCGCCGACCGCGAAAATCATACCTCTGCCGACACCGAATTCAGCGGTGAACCACCCGGAAGGCACCGCCATCCTGTGATGGCGCGATGTTCGGCATCAACCTGAACGGCGCTGTGCCTGGGGCGTTGTTCGGCGAGCCTTGGACGCCTAGCTGTCCCGGCTGTGCGGCGAAAATCGCGGCATTGGTGCCGCGCAGTCGCCCAAGTTCAGCGGTGGCTTGCTGCAACATCGTGAGCAGCGCCGGAACCGTCTTCGCCTGTGCCATAGCCTCGATCACCGACTCGGGATTGATCGGCTGATTCGTGGCCAGCATCGTCTCGACCTCTTTCGCGAGACCTTGCCCGAACGGCGTAGCCAGCAGCCAGTTTGCCGGGATCGGCTTGCCGTCCGACCCTGTACGCGGCTTGATCACGTCGGCCATGACCTTCGTGAACATCGCCGTCGCGTTCTCCGTGTTGATCATCGACTTTTTCCCAGCCTGTTCGGCGTTCTTGGCCTTCCATGCATCAAGCTGCTCAAGCGGGGACTTCATCGCCTTCTCAAAGCTCGCCGTCGTCTGGAGCACAGTCTTTACGATTGCGCGGGCGTCGGCCTTCAGATCGCTGTCCGTGACCTCCTTCAGCAATTCCTGCGCGCTGCCCATGTCGCGAACCTTCAAAAGCTTATCCACCAGTTCAGGCTTCAGCCCGAGAGTGCCGAGATCAGCCTTGGCAGCGTCGATTTTTCCCGCGTGCTCGGCAAT
>CAIWVX010000137.1 GCA_903916205.1 uncultured beta proteobacterium | reverse complement strand
TGGCAAGCTTGGCGACCTCAGTGGCGGCTTCGTAGTGACTGGCGGTATGGAGTGCAACATACAGATTGCCATACGTTGCCGCAAAACTAGGGTCAATTTCTAGGGCGGTTTCAAAAGCCTTCAGTGCGGGTTCAAGATGGCCTTGCGAGGCAAGCAATACGCCCATCGCATTTAGCGTCTCAAGGTTACGCGGTTCAATCTTCAACAAGCGGGTTAACGCGTCGAGGGCATCGCCGGTGCGATGCGCCAGCTCGAATATTTTCGACAGACTGTATAACGCGAACGTGTTTTCCGGGTTTAGTGTTAAGGCTTGGGTCAGAATTTGTTCTGCCAGTGTCCAGTTTTCCATCCGAACCGCCAGCGTACCGGCCAAATTGAACGCATCAATGTCACGGGGATGCACGCGCAGATGCTTTTGGATGAGGTCTAATGCCTTTATGTTTTCGCCTTGTTCTGCGAGTCTTTGGGCCTGATGGAGTGATTCTTTGCTACGCCTAGGTCGGCTATTTTTGGCCATGGAAAGAGACAGTCAGACGATCCGTTGATAGATGGCGTCGTTCAAGGGCGTGCTGAAAGGTAGCGAGAATATCAAGAAATGGGTGCTCCTTTTAATCACCTTGCTAACTTATTTCAGCAAGGTCAAAACCTGTTGTGGCAAAGCGTTAGCCTGAGCCAGCATGGCCGTACCGGCTTGTTGCAGAATCTGATTGCGCGTTAGATTGGCCGTTTCTGCGGCAAAATCGGTGTCACGGATACGCGAGCGGGAAGCCGAAAGATTCTCTGACGTTGAGCGCAGGTTGGCGATGGTTGATTCAAATCGCGATTGCACCGCACCAAAACGAGCGCGTTGTCCGTTGATGGTTTGCAGCGCCGCATCAACCAGCGAAATCGTGCGGTTGGCCGCATCGACGTTGCCAACGTCGACCTGACTGACTTTTTGTAATTGCGCCGCATTGGCCTTAGCGTTGAAAAAGTCCGTCAGTCCGGTCGTTATGTTCGGTGAGACGCCCGTTCCGTTAGAAACCACGCTGAACGATTTGTCGGAGTCGAGGACAATCTCACCAGTGGCAATAGCCGTCCTACTTGCTGACGACGGCGTAAAGCCACCAATCACGGCGTAGGCGGAACCTGTGTTGGTAAAAATGGTGATGTTTTCACCTGAGGCATTGAGTAGCGTAATTCCATTGGTGGCCGCATTGACTTGGGCGGTAACGCCCGTCTTTGAGCTCGCATCGTTGATGGCATTGACACCGGCTGACAAAGCATCCGCATTGAGCGGCGAACCCACAGTGAAGCTAACCGCCACCGCTGAGCTGTTGTTTGAGGTGACATTCCATGAGTAACTCTGTCCAGCAGTCAAATTCGCGTCAATTTTGGTCTGAGCACTGGCCGATACGCCGGTAACGCTGGATTTAGCATTGATCGCCGCGATCACCGTTTTGGCAGAAGCTCCCGCTGCTACCGTTACATTAGCGCTACCCAGCGATCCGTTGATGGTGACGGCACTGCCCTTTACGCGACTAGCGGACGCAGCATTGGATCTAATGGCGGTCGGGGTACTGCCAACGGTTAGATCACCGAGACTGCTGGTTGTCGTGGCCGCCAGAGAACCAATACGATAATTGCCGTAATTGTCGGTACGGAAATTGCTCGTGCTGGTGGTAATGACTTCACCCGCGTTAGCGCCCACTTGGAAGGTGTTAGTGGTCGATCCGTCCAGTAAGTGCTGACCGTTAAAGGAGGTGCTGCTGGCAATGCGGTCGAGTTCAGCCGAGAGTTGCGAAACTTCCGCCTGTAGCGCAGCACGGTCTGATGAGGAGTTAGTGGCATTGACTGATTGCACGGCTAACTCGCGAATACGTTGCAGAATATCGCCGGCTGAGGCCAACGCGCCTTCACAGGTTTGCGCGAGCGAAATGCCGTCGTTGGCGTTACGCGTCGCTTGGTCAATGCCGCGAATTTGTGAGGTGAAACGCTCAGAAATGGCCAGACCTGCGGCGTCATCCTTGGCACTGTTAATCCGCAGACCAGAAGACAAACGCTGCAATGAAGTCGCCAAACTTCCCGCAGAATTGCTCAGGTTGCGTTGGGCATTCAGCGATGCCACATTAGTGTAGATAACGGCCATGATGTGCTCCTCGTTCGGTATTTAATTAGTGTCAATAAATCAATGTTCAATGATGTATTTAAGTTAAGGACTGGCTCTGCAAACCTGTAAATCCAAACGTGTCAGGCTAGCTTCGGCTCCCCCAGGCGGCCCAGAAGCCCTGCGCAAAAAACGCTTCGAATGCGCCGTTGTACTGTTGCGGTAAAAGCGAAATGGCGCGGCAAAAACTTCCGTGGCAATGGCCGGGTGGCAATAATTGCCGCATGAAGCGAGACCACCTTGCCGGTACGAGATAAAAATAGGGGTAGGCCAAGACCGAAACCGTCCGGCTCGATCCGGCACGAATGCCCCTAATCGACCGGCTGGAGGGCGTTTTGGCGTAGGTAAGCCGACCGGCTCAAGGATTGCCGACGGAGGGCTTTGGGTTAGGTCATGACGTAAGATCATGCACCATATAAGCAGTAAGTGTGCCAGCTGCTCTCTGGCGTTATTTTTTGCTGTGCCAGGGGAAAGTGTTCGACAAACCAAGCCGAATAACCGAGTCGCTCAGCCTCTCCAAGCGGAACTATTCAGGAATCTGTGACTGTGAACAAATTAACCCCCCACCACAGAGGCACAGAGACGCAGAGAAGACGCAGAGGTAACCCTTATTTAAAGTGTTTACTCTGCGAAACCTCTGTGCCTCTGTGTCTCTGTGGTGAAGGCTTATGCATTTATTCACCGCCTCTCAGAAACGGGAGGGGAGATCCACGGTGAATTTGTTCTGAACCACCTAGCGTCATTCCCGCGTCGGCGGGAATCCAGATTCGTTAATCTGATCAAGAGGCGAAAAAGACTGGCTGGATAAACGAACTGGATTCCGGGTCAAGCCCGGAATGACAGAACGGGCGGGCTGAAGAGTTACAGCAGCTCTTCCAAACGCAAGCGGGTGATTTGGCCTTTGACGACGGAGAGCGATTCAATTTTAGCAATCGCGGCGTCGACATTTTTCTCACGCGTTTGATGCGTCAACATGATGATGTCGGTTTGTACTTCGCCTTCATCCGGCTCGCGCTGGATCATGGCATCAATTGAAATGTGCTGATCGGCCAAAATGCGCGTGATGTCGGCGAGCACACCTGGCTTGTCTTCGACACGTAAGCGCAGGTAATAGCTGGTGATCACTTCGGATAAAGGCAGAATGTTCAAATCAAGCATCGCCTTAGGCTGGAACGCCAGATGCGGCACGCGATTTTTGGGATCGGCGGTATGCATGCGCGTGACATCAACAAGATCGGCAATAATCGCCGAAGCGGTGGGTTCAGCCCCGGCGCCTTTGCCATAGTAAAGCGTCGGGCCTACGGCATCGCCTTTGACCAGCACCGCATTCATCGCCCCTTCGACATTGGCGATTAGCCGCTTGGCCGGAATCAGCGTCGGATGCACACGCAGTTCAACCCCCTCAGCCGTGCGTTTGGTGATGCCGAGCAGCTTGATGCGGTAACCCAATTGTTCGGCATATTTGATGTCGGTGGCGTCGAGTTTAGTAATGCCCTCAATGTGCGCTTTATCAAAGCGCATCGAGCTGCCAAAAGCAATGGCGCTCATCAGCGTTAGTTTATGCGCGGCGTCAATGCCTTCAACGTCAAAGGTCGGATCCGCCTCGGCATAACCTAAACGTTGCGCCTCTTTGAGCACGGTTTCAAAGGACAGCCCCTTGTCACGCATTTCGGAGAGAATAAAATTGGTCGTGCCATTGATGATGCCCGCGATCCATTCGATACGATTGGCCGTCAAG
>CAIWVX010000136.1 GCA_903916205.1 uncultured beta proteobacterium | reverse complement strand
CCGCTCACAACAAAAAAAGCGGACAATTCATGTGCTACAGAACCGGACAAATCTAAAAACCCGTGACACCCAAATTCAGCCAAATTCAGCGATTGAAATTCTCTCAGATTGCCAGACGATATTTTTTACATTTTTGGTGCGGCAATTAAAGCGACGAGAAGTTGCCGCGTCGTCGAGTCGACACCGATACGGTTTTCTGCATGACATTCGTATAATTCGACGAATTCAACAGAAACCCGACATCGACCAATCAGTCCTTTTTGAACTCATCGTGACAGCCTTTGCAGGTGCCACCGGTCTTGCCAAACTGGACCTTGATTGCGGCCACGTCACCGGTCGCCGCCACTCGGGCTAACTCATTCGCTTCGCGGTTGAAATTACCGGCCACTTCCTTAAGCTTATCCAGATGCTGAGGCTGAAAAAGTTCTGGTTTAACGCGGGTTTTCAGATCACCAATGTCCTTCTCAGTCCCCGGAGCAAACAGCATACCGATGCCCGAATTAGCCGTGGCCGCGACAACATTAGCAGCAGCAATCACCTGCTCCTTGTTGAAATTACCCTCAAGGTTGGCCTTGATTTTACCCATATTCCACGACATGAAACTGTAGCCTGACTGGCGATACTTGATCATAGTTTCCGGCTTAATGGCTTGTTGAGCGAATACCGCACCCGCCAAACTGGAAAGCACAAACGCTGCGACAATTTTCTTCATAATTTTCTCTTCATCAAAGTTGAGGATAACTGAACCAACCCCTATTCCTACTTCATGGCATCAAATCAGGGGAGTCCAACGCGTAAAAAAGCCATGCAGCCTTAGTCTCTCAATCAACACTGAAAGTTCAACGCATAATGTACTGAACGGCACGCCATAGAAACAAGCCACTCAAGCCACAAACGCGCTATCGCGCAGGCGAATGACGTTTGGGGCAATGCTATAATCGCCGGTCAAATTTTCCTTGAGTTTTCCATGCACATCACGCGCCGCATCGAGTTTGACGCCGGTCACCGCATTCCTGATCACAAGAGCCAATGCCAGCATCTACATGGTCATCGTTATGCGCTTGAAATCACTCTCGATGGCGAAATAATCCAGCAAGAGGGCAATGCCGCCAACGGCATGGTCATGGATTTTTCAGAAATCAAAACCTTGGCGCATACCCATTTGATCGACCTTTGGGATCATGCGTTTCTGGTTTATGCGGGCGACACGCCAATCGTTAATTTTCTGCAATCGCTCCCCAATCACAAAACAGTGATTCTTGATTGCATTCCAACCGCCGAAAACCTTGCCGAAAAGGCTTTCAGCATCCTTGATGAAGTCTTTCTCGACACTTTCGGCAATCACTTGAAACTTGAACGCGTGCGTTTGTATGAAACGCCCAATTGCTGGGCCGACGCCACCCGCCGCACTTAATTTTAGAGCACTGCCACTTTAAGACTCAGTGGGCAATAACACTACATTACGCCTTAGTCATATAGCACTTTCTGTTTTTTGAGGATGACGTAGGTTTTCTTCAAAGGCGCGGATCAGTTGAAGCGCGGGCTTGAAGCTCAACTGGCGCGGGAGTGCATGGCTGAAAAAGGCCGCTTGAGCCATCACCGCCCGTACTATTGATCCGGCCTGATTTCTTCATAATTTACGCCGCGTACTTTACGCGTGTATCTTGGAAGAATTTCCGTACACGCTCTGGTGATTTCTCCAGTGTTTGCATGTGCTCGGTTGTTGCCGCTTTCAGCTTGGCCTTGGTGTGCACTGAGACCTTTATGTAAAACACGTTCTTTAAAGAGTTCATTGGCTGCGGTTGCTTGCTCTGTAACGAGCCAACACCCAAGCTCATAGACGGTGGAATTGAGATTCACATTGCTGGCGACATTGAAAGCAAGGTAGTTGCAGACGCTCTTCGTCAAGCACTAGATGAAATGCCAAAATGACAAAAATCAAATGTGCCATCCATTAGTCGGCCGGCGTCAAGCGAGCAAACAATCCCGTGGCGGCGCAAGCCGCCAGTTTTTTTACTTCTCATACCGCCCTTGCAATAGCTGACTGCGCCCGTTTCTTCAAAGTAGGGCTGCGAACGAATCGCGCCAGCCACCCATTAGGATCAAGCGTTTAGCGATGCTCTGCTTTCGCCCTAGCGGCTTGGCCGCCCCAGAAGAGCGTTGGTGCCGCTTCGTGTCCAATGAATTTCACAGACTTGTGGCTGCCGGGTTCCCTGCGCCAACCCCTGGGTTGCAGGCGATCCGCTTTATTGCTCGAGTGACGGCAAACGGTATCCCATTCAGGCTCTTAGCTCGTTGTCCCTTTCCGGGCTTGCCGCCGCCGTCGTTACTCATGCAAAGCAACGCCTCACATCAAAGGGTTTGCGCTCCTTGAAAATATGGAAGCACGCTCGCGCCAGCTTATGAGCCAATGCTTTGATAGCTACCACGGTGTTTGTCTTGGCTTTTTTTTGCGCTCATAGAAACGCTTGGCCTCGAGACAGAAACACAGCGCAAAGTGCGCTGCCTCGACACCCCCACTTGTGATTTTTTGCATAACGCTCGGCCTCTGTTGGCACAACAAAAGAGTGAGCTGCCTATGCGGCAAGCGGGCTTTCGCTCAGCCGCCGCTCAAGTTATTAGCCACCGCCCACACGGCGGCTTCGACTCTTGATCTGAATTTGAGTTTTTTCAGCAGATTGCGAATATGTACCTTGACGGTGCTTTCCATGATGTTGAGATCGCGGGCAATCAGTTTGTTCGACTTGCCGAGGGAGAGGCATTTCAGGATGGCTGTTTCGCGTTCGGTGAGGTTGGTTGCCTGGCGATTTTCGACGACGCTTTCCTGGCGTAACGCGCTTGCCAGTAGGCTGGTTAGTTCTACGCTGATGGCGTTTTGCCCCTTCATGACGTTGTTGATCAACGTGAGCATGTCGGATGGGTCGTTGTCTTTGAGGATGTAGCCGTCTGAACCGGCGCGGATGGCGGCAATCAGGTCTTCATGGGCATTGGAGACGGTGAGGATAATAATG
>CAIWVX010000135.1 GCA_903916205.1 uncultured beta proteobacterium | reverse complement strand
TCACGACGGAAGCCCTGATAGAACTTGGCCATTTGTTCATGAACCATCGTATGCTGCTTGATGATGGTTTCGAACTCGAGTTTTTCTTTGACTTTCGGCAGTTCGCCATGTTTTAGCAAATAGGCCACATCAAGGAAATTACATTTTTCAGCTAATTGTTCAATCGGGTACCCACGATAGAGAAGTGTTCCACGATCACCATCAATAAAGGTTATCGTCGAGCGGCACGCGGCTGTGGACAAAAAACCAGAATCATAAGTGAACAACCCATACTTCATCGCCAGCGTTCGAATATCGATACAGTCATTGCCGTGAACCGGCGACATCATCGGCAATTCAATGGGATCATGCCCATCAATGATCAATGTCGCCTTGCGCTCGTTCGTCATAAAATCTCCCGTTCAGGTTTACACAATCACACAAATCACCCAATGCACTAACCGCGAAAAATTGTAGTGCGCTTGCCTTACTTGACTCTTACTTGACTCTCACCTTCCGCAACAAGGCCAGAACTTCGGCCTCAAGCGGATCGTCACTTTCTTGCTTACCGGTAATCAAAGGCCAAAGATTAATATCTTCCATATCGGCAAGTACGGTGAACGCTGCGGCTTGCCCTGGTGTCAATTTCGAGAAATGATTATCAAGAAAATTTCCTAGGAGCAAATCCATTTCCAACATGGCACGCCGCGTGCAGCGCCACCGCAAGCGATTCAACTCGGCACTTGCATTCAACACCTAAATCGCCCGTCTGACCAACAGTTCCTTGATCTTCCCAATCGCCTTGGTCGGATTCAGCCCCTTAGGACAGACTTCAACGCAATTCATGATGGTATGGCAACGGAACAACCGGTACGGGTCTTCAAGATCGTCGAGTCGGGCATTTGTCGCTTCATCCCGCGTATCGGCAATAAACCGGTAGGCATGGAGCAAACCCGCCGGGCCAACAAATTTATCGGGGTTCCACCAGAACGACGGACAAGCCGTAGAACAACAAGCGCACAGAATGCATTCGTAAAGGCCGTTAAGCTCCTCGCGCTCATCAATGGTCTGCAAGCGCTCAAACTCTGGACGCGGCGAATCGTTGATCAGATAAGGCTTGATCGAATGATATTGCTTGAAAAACTGCGTCATATCGACGATCAAGTCGCGGATGACCGGCAAGCCGGGCAAAGGGCGCAGAACCACGGGCTCTTTAAGTTCGCCAATTTCAGTCAGACAGGCAAGACCATTCTTGCCATTGATATTCATCGCATCTGAACCGCAAACCCCTTCGCGACAGGAACGACGATACGATAACGAGTCATCCTTGGCTTTAAGCTTGGTCAAAACGTCCAGAAGTTTGCGATCAATTTCAGGATCAACATCAATCGAGATGTCCTGCATGTAAGGCGCATTGTCCTTATCGGGATCGTAACGATATATTTTGAAGTGCATGGTACGGTTAGCCATAATCATTAACTCCTTGTCGCGCGATCAGTAGGCACGCGTTTTAAGCGCGATGGTTTCAACGGTCAGTGGCTTGAGAATAACCGGCTTGTAATCCATCCGGTTACCTTCGCGATACCACAACGAATGCTTGAGCCACAGTTCGTCGTCACGACCATTCGGATGAGCTTCACTATCCACAGCATCATCACGCACATGAGCGCCACGCGACTCTTTTCGTGCTTCAGCAGACACCATGGTTGATTTAGCCACCTCAATCAGGTTATCCAGTTCGAGCGCTTCGGTACGTGCAGTATTCCAAGACGACGACTTGTCGCCAATCTCGGTTTGCGCCACGCGCGCCTCGATCTCGGTAATCTTTTTCACCCCTTCTTTAAGCAAATCATTGAAGCGGAATACGCCGCAATGGTTCTGCATGGTGCGCTGCATATCGAGTCGGGTTTCATTGACGTTTGCGCCACCCTTCTGGGTATTCAAGCGATTCAAACGCGCCAGAGTGCGGTCGGCAAAATCGGGCGGAAGCTCTTTGTGAGCAACAACATTGGCCTTGACCGATTCAACCACACTGCACCCGGAGGCTTTGCCAAACACCAGCAGATCGAGCAATGAGTTGGTACCCAGGCGATTAGCCCCGTGCACCGAAGCACAGGCCACTTCACCCGCCGCATAAAAGCCTTTGACGATACTGCCGTCCTTTTCAACCACTTCGCCACGGTAATTGGTGGGGATACCACCCATTTGGTAGTGACAGGTCGGGACGACAGGAATCGGGGCCTTGATGGGATCGACACCGGCAAACTGGATGGCAATATCACGAATACCGGGCAAACGCTTCATGATCGTCGCTGGATCAAGGTGAGTCAGATCGAGAAGCACGAAGTCCTTGTGTGGGCCACAGCCTCGGCCTTCGTTAATCTCGGTCACCATGGCACGCGAAACCACATCACGCGACGCCAGATCCTTGGCATTTGGCGCATAACGCTCCATAAAACGCTCGTTGTCGGAATTTCGCAGAATCCCGCCTTCACCACGCACGCCTTCAGTAATCAGCACGCCAGCCCCGGCCACGCCGGTCGGGTGGAACTGCCAGAATTCCATATCTTCAAGCGGGATGCCTGCTCGTGCGGCCATGCCCAAACCGTCACCGGTATTAATAAACGCATTGGTCGATGAGTAATAAACGTGGCCAGCCCCGCCCGTAGCGAAAATAGTGGCTTTGGAATGAAAGGCGACGAGTTCACCGGTTTCCATTTCCATGGCAATGACACCCAGCACCTCACCGTCTTGATCGCGAATCAGATCAAGCGCCATCCATTCAACAAAAAACTGAGTCTGGGCCCGAACATTGCGCTGATAAAGCGCATGCAGCATGGCATGACCCGTACGGTCAGCCGCCGCACAGGCACGACGAACCGGTTTTTCACCAAAATTTGACATGTGCCCGCCAAACGGACGCTGATAAATTTTTCCTTCATCGGTGCGGTCAAACGGCATCCCAAAGTGTTCGAGTTCGACCACCGCCTCAGGCGCTTTACGACACATGAATTCAATCGCATCTTGGTCGCCCAGCCAGTCGGCCCCTTTGACGGTGTCGTACATATGCCAGAGCCAGTGATCTTCCTCGGAATTGCCCAACGAAGCAGAGACACCGCCTTGCGCGGCCACCGTATGCGAGCGCGTCGGAAATACTTTAGATAACACGGCGGTTTTCAAACCCGCCTCAGAAAGCTCGATGGCCGCACGCAAACCGGCACCACCGGCACCGACGATCACCGCATCGAATTTACGCACGGAAATAGTTAATTGGCTCACTTAAACTCTCCACAAAATCTGCACGGCCCAGCCGGCATAGCCGACCAGCGATGCTGCGGTTGCAATGATCAGGAGCAGTCGCAGACCGTCCGGTTTGATGTAGTCCATCCAGATATCCCTGATACCAATCCAGACGTGATAAAAGAGACTGACAAAGAACAAGAAGGTGGCGAATTTCATGAACCCGTTGGAAAAAATGCCACGCCAAGTTTCAAAAGAATTCGGCGCCACCAGGGTAAGGGCACACAGAAAAATTACCGTATAAACGGCCATGATGATGGCCGTTCCACGCTGAATGATCCAGTCCTTCAGGCCGTAATGAGCCCCGACAATAAT
>CAIWVX010000134.1 GCA_903916205.1 uncultured beta proteobacterium | reverse complement strand
GTCGTTAGTCTCGCTGCCGGCAATCGTGTCGTTGCCTGTGCTGCCGCCAAAGGTGTAAAGGCGTAGGGTTTCGGTGCTGCCCGGCTTGCCGGTAAACAGCGGCCCGTCGGCGGCGGTGAGGGTCACTTCTTGCAGGTGCAGTTCAATCCCTGAGGTGTTCAGGATCGACGCATCCACTTGGGCCAGACTGACACCCCATTGATTTTTGTGTTCGGCTAAGATGCCGCCCATCAATTTCCAGAATTCGCCGTTGCGCGCGCCGGTTTGCGCCGCGTAGCTCTTGGCTCTTGAGAGCAGGGTTTCGAGGGAGTCATTGAGGGTGAGGGTGTCGGTGGCAAAGTCATAGCGGGCATGGCTAAAAATGTTGATAGGTGCTTGAGTACTTTGAAACAAGGGTTTTCTGTGCGAGACCTTTGCATCTTTGCATCTTTGCGCCTTTGCCGTGGGTGCCAAATTGTTTGAGCTTAAAGCTTCTGTTCCACCCACGCTTTAACCGAGGCCAGTGCCGTCGGTAAATTAGCTGGCTCGGTACCGCCCGCCTGTGCCATGTCGGCGCGACCACCGCCCTTGCCACCGACTTGCTGAGCGACAAAATTCACTAGCTCTCCGGCTTTGACTTGGCCCACCAGATCGGGCGTCACTCCGGCAATCAGCGTCACTTTGCCATCAACCACACTGGACAGCACGATAGCCGCCGATTTGAGTTTGTCGCGTAGTTTGTCCATCGTTTCACGCAGGGCATTGAGGTCAGCGCCCGCCAGCGTCACCGCCAGCACTTTAGCGCCTTTGACGTCCTCGGCGCGGCTGAGCAAATCCTCGCCCTGCGCCGCCGCCAGTTTGCTCTTGAGCGTCGCCAATTCGCGTTCGAGCAAACGCACCTGATCGAGCATCGAATTGACCCGGGCAGGTACTTCGCCGGGCAGTACCTTGAGCGTTCCAGCCACGCCACCGAGCGCTGTTTCCATGTTCTGCATGTAGGCCAGAGCGACATCACCGGTTACCGCTTCGACTCGACGCACGCCAGCCGCTACGCCTCCTTCGGCAACGATACTGAACACCCCAATATCGCCCGTCCGCTGAACGTGCGTTCCGCCGCACAGTTCGCGTGAACGGCCAATGTCGATGACCCGCACTTCGTCGCCGTATTTTTCACCGAACAACATCATCGCGCCCATCGTTTGCGCTTCGGCCATCGGCATCACGCGGTGCTGGCAAGCCGTGTTTTCGAGAATTTCGGCATTGACCAGCGCTTCAACTTGATGAATCTGCTCGTCGCTCAGCGCTTGATTGTGCGCGAAGTCAAAGCGCGTTTTCTCAGGATCGACCTGTGAGCCTTTTTGCTGCACATGCTCGCCCAGCACGTCACGCAAAGCCTTGTGCATGAGGTGAGTCGCCGAGTGATTACGCATGATGCGACGACGGGCCAGCAGATCGACCTTGGCGTTCACCCTTTCACCCACCTTTAGACTGCCGGTCTTGAGTACGCCCTGATGACCAAAGACGGCGGCCTGAATTTTTTGCGTATCTTCAACCGCAAAAATCCCCTGCACCGATTG
>CAIWVX010000133.1 GCA_903916205.1 uncultured beta proteobacterium | reverse complement strand
GCAGTTTGAATCACACCCAAGGACTGATAATGCCAAAAATCTTCATTAATGGCAGAATACGTGGCATGAAACATCTAATGAATTTGCTTTACGGTGTAGGGAGCCTACTGGAATTATTCCCTGAACCTCGCCGATACCATGTTGACCGCAATGGGTTTTCGACAGACGCACGCAGGTTACGCGGCGACTTTGAGACTGTTGCACGTGGCTTACGCAATCAGCTAAAGCATGAGTCGGCAAACCACCGCTCACGTTAAAGGTCGTGGCGGCTCTGAGATGGTTGTCCAAGACAACCATTCTGATGCTCCCTTGTTGCCGATTGCTGGCATAGAGCGTCTGCATGCCATTCGCCCCGATCGTGTAGATTGGGTCTTTGAACAAACACAGATCGAGGCTGAGACTAGGCGCAACGAACAGACTCGCATCATACCTTTATCTTTGTAGAGCGCATCAGTGGTATGTTGGCCGCCCTGCTTGTTGGGGTCTGTGGCGTCGGTGGTGGAATCTATGCCGCTTTGCAGGGTCATGACTGGCTTGGCGGAGTTGTGGCAACCACAACGATTGGTACGTTGGCTGTTGCTTTCTTGAAACGCAACAAAGAAAACTCTAATTCCTCCAAATAACCGCGCGTTACACCTATGTATTAAGCGTTTTGTCATGCAATGGCCTGAACGGCATCCTCACGTCCGTCATGCTACTTTCACCAGCAAATTTCACACGAAAGGACGTGTCAGATGAACCTTAAGGATTGGATTGGTCGCTCGGAGGAAGTCTCTGACACGGTTACCGCAACGCCGTACGCGGCGCTCTCAGCGACCTTCGACAGATCGCCCGAACGTCCGCCGGTGGGTACGCCGCTGCCGGCGCTCTGGCACTGGCTTTATTTTCTGCCGTTGTACCGTCAATCGGAGCTCGGCCCGGACGGACACGCCAAGCGCGGCGGCTTTTTGCCACCGGTACCGTTGCCACGACGTATGTGGGCCGGTAGTCAGTTCGAGTTTCATCAGCCGCTGCACATCGGCGATGCCTTAACGCGTACTTCAACCATTCATGATGTCAGCGAAAAATCGGGACGAACCGGGTCGCTGGTATTTGTCAAAGTGCGCCATGAAATTCGCCGCGCTAATGAAAGAAAAATAGCCTTGGTCGAGTTTCATGACATCGTTTATCGCCAGGCTCCCTCGCCTGATGACGTGGCCCCGCCAGCGAAAGCGGCGTTGCTTGAGTCGGTCTGGGAGAAAAAATGGGTGCCCGATGATGTGTTGCTGTTCCGCTATTCTGCGCTCACTTTCAACGGCCACCGGATTCACTACGACCGGCGCTATGTCACCGAAGTCGAGTCTTATCCGGGCCTGATTGTGCACGGCCCGATGATCGCCACCTTGTTGCTTGACCTACTGCGCCATCAGCGTCCAGAGGCCGACATCGCCCGCTTTGAATTTCGCGCGGTTCGCCCGACTTTCGACATTAACCCCTTCTTTGTTTGCGGCACCCCGCAAGCCGATGGCAAAACCATCCATCTCTGGGCCAAGGATCATGAGGGCTGGCTGACCAT
>CAIWVX010000132.1 GCA_903916205.1 uncultured beta proteobacterium | reverse complement strand
ACTATCTCGCCGGCTATTTCTTCGAAGTGACCGGCGAACCTTCAATGGCGGAAGCCATTTTTAAGAGTGGTAACTTCAGGAGCATCGAGATCTGCCATCGGATAACCATTCATGTCCTTGACCGAAGATTTTACTTGTTGCTTCTTGGCATCCTCCCGAAGCTTGTCGTATTCACTTTCACGGAAATTTTTGATCAGCGTTTCACGCTCAACGGTTTTCTTCATCTCAATACGCGCGTCGCCATAGTTGCCCTGCATGATGTGGCTTTGCATTAAGCTGGTTGACAACATAACTTTTTCTAGGTCTTGTCCTTCGTAGCGCCGGGTCTTGTCGTTCACTAGATAGCTGCCAATATCACCAATGACCTTGGATGAATCTGATTTAATACTGTCTTCCGATCCGCGAATCAATTCGTCTGCTTTGAGCCAAGCCTCTTTGCTGCCAGAATAGTTATTGTCGAGTGACAACAACTTACCTTTCTCGAAGAAGTAGAGCAAATCCTTGTCTTGGGTGATTACGCCGGGCTCGTTGTTCTTTTCGAGTTGAACGATAGCTTGTTTTACGGAACCGTTCTTGATCAGTTGAACAGTCTCTTTTAATTCGCTATCGTACTGGCGCATAGGATTTCCAGCGCAGCCTGCAATGAATAGTGCAGTGATAGCAAGTGAGGTAGTCGTGATTCTCGATTTCATGAAGTAATCCTTGGTTTTATAAGACGCTTGCCACATGAGTTTATTGCTTGGCTGAATAGATGGCGTTCACCAGCAGGACATAAATTAGAAAAACAATAGTGCTTACAATTGTATAGAGGGTTGAAGACAGGTTAATTAAAGAGAACGCACCATTAATTAGCAGACCGATCACAAAAAACACAATACTTACGATACGTAAGTTAACTGCTCTCCGCACCAACTCGTATTTGATGCCGATACCCGGTACCAGTGTTCCGGCAAGAAAGGAGAACGCACCCACAGCCACATAATTTTTTAGCTCGCCGTCGAGGCTCCAAAGCCCGAAGGCCATTAGTGCGCTGATGGCGATGGCAACCAGAAAATTAACGGGGTTAATTTTCATGAATTAGCCCTCGGGATGGAAAGGCGGTGGCGACAAGGCGACAATTTTTAGTACTTCAGCGACGTTTTCAGCCGTTTCCCATTTCAGCATGCCGGGCTTCCAGACATAAGTCAGTGTGCTGACTTTATTTTCGCTGATGAGTCGCGATAACTCGGTTTCCGAGAAGGGTCCAGCCTGTTTGTCATTCAGAATAACAAAGTAGTTATTTGCAACTTTTGTTGAATTCATTGGGTTCATGGTGCCGGGAATAGTGGTGTTGGCAAACGTATGATTCATGGAATTAACCATTTGCTGTGCCACGGCTATGCCCAACCCGAATTCAACAAGCCGATCGATTGAGTAAAAATTGTCGGTGTTCATGGTGTTTCTCCAAGATTATCGGGCTTGAGGTGGAGGTGGCGGCGGTGGCGCTGAAACCGTTTGGCTAAAAAGTGGCGCCAGTTCGGCGACATTGCCTGCTAGGTCCCAGTTGGACAGGCCTGGTTTCCATACGTGCATGGAAGGTGCTAACTGTCCGCTACTGACAAGTCCCTGTAGTTGCCCCAGATTGAACGGCCCGGTGCTCTGACCGTCAATAGAAACGTGATAGACAACTTGCGGTGTCGGTGGAGGCGTCGTTGGCGGTTGTTGTATGTTCTGCCCGACCGCGTTCATCATCCCGGCCATCTGTCCACCCATGGCGCCGCCAATAGCCATACCGGTCATAACCTCAACCGGGTTGAAGCCGGAACCACCATTGCCGCCGCCAAGGTTCATCTGCCCCATACTGCCCAGATTCTCGGCGGCAGCAGTCAGTACGCTTGCCTGCTGGTTAATCTGGTGTGCTCCAAGGAACTGGGATTGCGTTTGCAGCGCAGCGAAACGTTCCGCTTGCTCCCGCTGAATCCGCAGGGTTTCGCCCAGATTTTCGGCGTTGATGTTCTGGGTGTCAGCCAGATTTTTGATGTTGATTTCATTTTGTTTCTTCCGTATTTCGATTTCAAGATCGGCCGTGACTTTACGAAGTTCCCGGTACTCTGGGGTTTCCTTATTGACTTCAATAGTGGACAGGTCGAGTCGTAGCAGATTGACACCAAAGTCTTCCTCAAATGCCTTGCGGATTCTCGGCGTGATCAGATCATTGATTTCAATAAGTTTCCGTTCCAGTTGAAGAACCGGTATGGAGTTGTCTGCGGGGGCGTTGGTAATAATGCCTTTGGTGTATTTAGTAACAGCATGACGAACGCCATCGGCAAACTGCAGCATCTCAAAATTGATGAGGCGGTGCAGCTTGATGAAGGCCTTGTAGTTGGTGATATTAAAAGTATAGGAACCACCTCCGACAACCTGTACAGGAAAATCAGCAAACCGCCGATAGAGACAAATTAAAACCAGCACACAGATGACACGGATTGTACGGATAAAGGCGGATCAATCCTTTTTTGGTTCACCCAAAAAGCTTGTTTTGCTTAATCCGCCGTGATCCGTGTCATCCGTGTTATCCGTGCGAAATTACTTTTTATCGATCATCAAATAGTGACAAATCAAAACCCAGCACACGGATGACACGGATCTTACGGATAAAGGCGGATCAATCTTTTTTTGGTTCACCCCAAAGGCGTCTTTTGTTTAATCCGCCGTGATCCGTGTTATCCGTGTTATCCGTGCGAAATTACTTTT
>CAIWVX010000131.1 GCA_903916205.1 uncultured beta proteobacterium | reverse complement strand
GGATAAGCAGTCTGAAGACGGGACGCGCAAGTTCCTTTTTGATGTCGGTGGGGGCAATGCCGTCGAGACGGTTTTTATTCCTGAAGAGGATCGCGGCACGCTATGTATTTCTACGCAGGCCGGTTGTGCGCTCGATTGTTCTTTTTGTTCGACCGGCAAGCAGGGGTTTAACCGTAATTTGACGGTTGCCGAAATCATCGGCCAGTTGTGGCAAGCTCATCGCGTGCTGAGGGCTGATTCTGCGGATGAGCGGATCATTAGCAATGTGGTGATGATGGGCATGGGCGAACCCTTGGCTAATTTTGAAAATACCGTCAAGGCTTTGCGCTTGATGCTTGACGATAACGCCTACGGCCTGTCGCGTCGCCGGGTTACGGTGTCGACGTCGGGTTTGGTGCCGGTGATGGATCGCTTGCGCGAGGAATGCCCGGTGGCCTTGGCCGTCTCATTGCATGCGCCGAATGATGCGCTACGAAATGAGCTGGTGCCCATCAATCGCAAGTACCCATTGCGTGAGTTGATGGCCGCTTGCCGTCGTTACCTTGAAAAAGCGCCCCGTGATTTCGTCACGTTTGAGTATGTGATGATGGCTGGCGTGAACGACTCCGATCAACAGGCCCAAGAATTGCTGGCGCTAACGCGCGAGGTGTCGTGCAAGTTCAACCTCATTCCCTTTAATCCGTTTCCCGGATCACTTTATTTGCGTTCGTCAGCCCCCCGTATTCGTCGCTTTGCCGAGATTTTGATGGAAGCCGGGGTGGTGACTACGACACGTAAAACCAGAGGCGGCGATATTGATGCGGCTTGCGGACAATTGGCTGGTCAGGTGCTCGATAAAACCCGGCGCGTGGGGCGTCAGATGATCCAACTGCACGAGCTTAGACTATGATCAAGTCGCTTCGTGGGGGTGTGGCTCTTTTTAGCCTAGGTGTTCTGGCGCTAACCCATTTGCCAACAGCTTTAGCGCAAAAATCCGAGCCGCTACCAACGGAATCCCTTTCGGTCGCCGTCCCTAAAGACATTCACACGCGTGCCAAATTGCATACCGAATTGGGTTCTCTGTATTTTCAGAGTGGTAATCTGATCGTGGCGCTTGAAGAACTCACCATCGCCATCGCGATCAACCCGAATTACGCCCCCGCTTACAGCACCCGAGGTCTCGTTCTTTATTCCGTCAATGAATTTGAATCGGCGGAAAAAGACTTTAAACAGGCGCTCAAACTGGATGACAAAGACCCTGAAATTAGCAATAACTATGGCTGGTACCTTTGTCAAACAGGGAAAGAACAAGAGTCCATTCCCTATTTTTTGCGGACGATCAAAAATGCGCTTTACAAAACGCCTGAAGTCGCTTTTTTGAATCTCGGTACGTGCTACCAAAAAATCGGTGATTTGGTGTCGGCTGAAGAGTATGTGCGTCGGAGTATGCGTTTTGCCCCGGAAAATCCACAAGCCCTTTTTCAATTAGCCGTGATTAGTTACAAACGCGGAAACTATGACGCGGCAAAGCAACATCTTAATAAAGTGGTTCGCTTGAGTGATCCGAGTGCTGATGTGCTGTGGTTGTTTTTGCGGGTCGAACGTCAGTTGGGCGACGCGCAGGCGGAAAGCAGTTTTGCGGCCCAATTGCGCCGGAAATATCCTGATTCACCTGAGTATCTGGAATTTATGAAAGGTAATTTCCAATGAACGGAGACGTAATCCAAAAGGAAGTCACTGACATAAGTGTTGAATTAACCGAGGCGCTAGGTGTTCTCAATTCAGCACGGGCCTTCAGTGTAGGGCAAGCATTACGTGCTGGCCGTTTAGCCAAAAAGCTAACGATAAGCGAAGTGTCCAAGGCGCTTAAATTAAGCCCGCATCAGGTTGAAGCAATGGAATCGGATGACTGGTCACACTTGCCCTGCAATACGGTTATTCGTGGCTTTGTGCGTAACTATGCTCGGTTAGTGGAATTGAATCCGATAGAGTTGATGTCCGTCCTTGACGGCCAACAAATGCCGAAAAATGTTGAACTCGAACTATCGACAGGAACCCCTGTTCGTATCCCAAGGAAAAGTAGCTCCCAGCACCGGGATTATCTGCGTACGGCGGTGGGCTGTTCGGCTTTGCTCTTGGCCGTATTGGTGTATTTCTTTTTGCCTGAAAATTCATTGCAGTCCGCGATGTCGATGCTGCAATCGACCCTTCAGTCGAGTGAGACGACGGCTGAAACTGTTGCGCAGAAAGAAATTGTCCCTCTGGTTCCTCCCACGGTGACTGTCATTAAAGAGGCTTCCGTCGCCGCACCTCAAACTGTCCTTCCGTCGACACCCGATCCTGCGATTGTTGCGGATAAGGTGCTGACTTCACCTGCGCCGACGCTTCCTAGCAGTAACAGCAATGTGCTGAAACTCGATTTTTCACAACCTTCATGGGTTGAGATCCGTGATCGCAGCGGCAAGATCATTTTTTCGCAACTGAATCAGGCCAACACTCAGCGTGAAGTTGAAGGGCGGCCCCCATTTGCTTTGGTCATTGGCAATTCTTCCCATGTCACCCTGCAATACAAAGGCAAGGCCATCGATCTGTCCAAACGCGACAAGGACGACGTGGCACGCGTTACCGTTGAGTGAGCGTCTCGATTTGTCATCCGATTTAATCAACTGCAAGACGATGGTCGTTCGCCGGTTAACGCGCCAGGTAAAGATTGGCCGCGTCATTCTTGGTGGCGAAGCGCCGGTGGTCATCCAGTCAATGACCAATACCGATACGGCTGATGTCATTAAAACGGCCATTCAATGCGCCGAATTGGCGGGAGCCGGTTCAGAGCTGGTTCGTATCACCGTCAATACGCCAGAAGCCGCCG
>CAIWVX010000130.1 GCA_903916205.1 uncultured beta proteobacterium | reverse complement strand
GTCGTCGTCGTCGCTGCCGTACTCTTGGTACTCGCGCAGCCACGTCAGCGTGCTGCAGAGGAGGCTCAGCGTCTTGCCCGTGCCGGTTGGGCTCTCGAAGACGCCAACCCGCTTCCGCCGTACTGCCGTATACACCGCGCTCATGAGATCGCGCTGGATGTCGTACGGCGCGTGCGGGAACGGAAAAGGCCGACGCGGCTGCAAGACGGCGGGCTCCATTGCCCCACCACCACCACGTGCGCCGCCCGGGTGGGCCACTGTGAGCGTAGAGTGAAGCAGAAATAGCAGCGGCAAACGCGCCACACCGCCTGGGTCTCAAAGCCCACTCAGGCTGCACCACCTCAGAAGGAGGAACCACCCCCCCAGCGCTCGCGCAGTGAACAGACAGCCCGCTCTGAGTCCTCGGAACGACAACCAACGTTCGCCTTGGACCTCCTTTCACAATTAAAAGCGTCTCACACCAATTCAATCGACCCCGTGACTGCTGCGAAGCCCTCGTCGTCGACGCTGCCGCCTGCCGCCAAGGCCGGAATCCCCCTGTAGAGGAATCAGCATGGCATCTAACGCATTTATCGCTTTTCAAACCAACGATGTGACGCGCTGCATCGTTGAAGCCATTGTCGAAGACAACCCCGGTGCCGTGGTCGTCGAGCAACCGGCGATGGTTAAGATCGACGTACCGGATCGACTGGTGATCAAGCGCACGAGCGTCGAAGAAAAACTCGGACGCGACTTCGACCTGCAAGAACTGCAACTGCACCTAATCACAATTTCGGGCCATCTCGACGAAACCGATGACGAATTCACCCTGAGCTGGAATTCCTGAGGGGCAGTGAATAAATGCCTAACCCTTCACCACAGAGACACAGAAGCACAGAGGTTTCACAGAGCAAACACTTTAGAACAAGGGTTGCCTCTGCGCTTTCTCTGCGTCGCTGTGCCTCTGCGGTGGATTTTTGAATTTTTTCACAATCACTGATTCCTGTTTCCTGAATTCCCGCCACCAAGGAGCGAACAAAAATGGATATAAAAGCAAGCAAGAAGCTTGGCCTCAAAGAGCGTTACACGATGATGACCCGCGATCTGGCTTGGGACACCACCTTTCAGCCGATGGACGAGGTGTTTCCGCAAGTCGGTTTTGAGGGCATTAAGATTCATGACTGGGAGAAGTGGGAAGACCCTTTCCGCTTGACCATGGACGCCTACTGGAAGTATCAAGCCGAGAAGGAGCGCAAGCTGTACGCCATTCTCGATGCTTTCAATCAAAACAACGGCCACCTGTCAGTGACCGACGCCCGTTACATCAATGTGCTCAAGCTCTTTCTGGGTTCCACCCCACCACTTGAACTGATGGCTGCGCGTGGCTTTAGCATGATGGGCCGCCAGATGGTTGGTGCCGGTCCACGCGTGGCTTGCCAGATGCAGGCGGTCGACGAGTACCGCCACTTTCAGACGCAGATCCACTCGATTTCGAACTACAACAAGTTCTACAACGGGATGGATGAATTCGCGCACCAGCAGTCGCGCATGTGGTACTTGTCGGACGGAAAATCATTCTTCGACGATGCCATCACCGCCGGCCCCTTCGAGTTCATGGTCGCCATCGGTTTCGCCTTTGAATACGTGCTAACCAATATCCTGTTTGTCCCCTTTATTTCCGGTGCCGCCTATAACGGCGACATGGCGGCAATGACCGTCGGCTTCTCAGCGCAATCCGACGAGGCGCGGCACATGACGTTGGGTCTTGAGTGCATCAAGTTCATGCTCGAACAAGACCCGGACAATCGGCCAATCGTTCAGCGCTGGATCGATAAATGGACTTGGCGTGGCACGCGCAAACTAGCCAGCGTCGGCATGATGATGGACTACATGCTACCCAAGCGCATTATGAGCTTCAAGGAAGCCTGGGAAATTTACTTCGAGCAGAACGGTGCCGCGCTGTTCACCGATCTGGCGCGTTACGGCATCACGATTCCTAAGTGTTTTACGCAAACCGTCGAAGAAAAAGAGCATGTGACGCACCAGTCGTGGCTCGGTTTCTACATGAAGCCTGAAGCAACGCCGTTCCACACGTGGATTCCCGGCCCGGAGGAACTCGACTGGCTGTCCGAGAAGTATCCCAACACCTTCGACAAATATTACCGTCCGATGTATGAATTTCTCGACGCTCAGGAAAAAGCCGGTAACCGTTTCAACAATAAGACTCAGCCAATGAACTGCCAAGTCTGTGTCAACACCATCAAATATAACGAACCGGGCAACCCGATGGAATCGTGTTTCCGCGAAACAGTCTACAAAGAAGAGAAGTTCCACTTCTGTTCCGACCACTGTCAGGAAATCTTTGAAACCGAACCTGAGAAGTACATTCAGGCCTACATTTCCTCGCATCAAGCGCTACAAGGCAACTGTGCGCCGGAAGGTGTTGATACCCGCGCTCCCGACTTCAATCCGGGGCAACATATTGCCGACTTCTGGCGTCTCGACAAGCGTGCCACCGGCGATTTTAACGGATCGGAAGATCAGAAGAATTTTGCCGCCTGGCGTGACCAAGCGACCAAGAATTAAGGAGAACAAAATGACCGTCAAAGCTTTGGACACCTATGCCTTTAAGTCCAGCGATGCGCTGGAGAATTACCACGGCAAGCAATTGCTTTACATCAATTGGGAAAAGCACCGCCTGTTTTCCCGCCCCTTCGTGCTGGCACTGCCGCCAGAAACGCCGTTCTCGGTGATTATCGACAAGTACATCACCGATTGCTTCAGCTACCATCCCGACTTTGCCAAAATCGATTGGAAGACCGTGATCTGGCAGAACTCGACCACGCCATTCACGCCGGATCGGAACAAGAGCCTGGCTGAAAACAAAATTGGGCACAAGGATCTCATTCGCTTCACCACACCGGGCTTAAACGGCATCGCCGACACCGGCTACTAAAAAGTTGGCCCGCTGCAAATCGTTTATTTCGCTGCGGCGGACAACGCTCCAAGGGAATCAACATGAGCTACGAACTGACCATCGAGCCACTCGGCCGGACGATTGAAGTTGAAGATGGGCAAACCATTCTTGACGCCAGCTTACGTGCTGGCATCTTTCTGCCGCACGCTTGCGGCCAAGGTTATTGCGCGACTTGCAAAATCAACATCGTCGACGGCGAAATCAATCACGGCAACGCTTCCAGTTTCGCGCTGATGGATTACGAGCGCGAAGAAGGCAAAGCCCTAGCCTGTTGCGCCTTGCTTGAATCCGATACCGTGATCGAAATTGAAATTGAAATCGACGAAGATTCACGTAACCTGCCGGTGCGCGATTTTCATGGTGTGGTCAGCCGTATTGAAAATCTGACGCCGACGATTAAGGGCCTCTGGATTAAGCTCGCAGAAGGCGAAGTGCTCGATTTTCAGGCCGGTCAGTACGTTAACTTGCAATTACCAAAGGAAATTGGCGTCCGCGCTTTTTCCCTAGCCAATCCGCCCCGTTCTAACAACGAGATTGAACTCAACATCCGCATCGTTCCGGGTGGTGCCGGGACGACTTGGATTCACAAAGAACTAAAAGTCGGTGACGCCATCCGCCTTACCGGCCCGTATGGTCGCTTTTTTGTGCATAAATCAGCCGCCGTGGCTTCGCTGTTCATGGCCGGTGGTTCAGGGCTGTCGAGCCCCCGCTCGATGCTGCTCGACCTTCTGGAGGAAGGCTCGCCGCTGCCGATTACTCTGGTTTATGGCGCACGTAATCAGCAGGAACTCTATTACCACCAGGAATTTCTTGATCTCGCCGCGAAATACCCGCAGTTTAGTTACGTCCCCGCCCTCTCTAACGAACCGGAGGATAGCGACTGGCAAGGCTTCCGTGGTTTTGTCCATGAAGCGGCCAAGGAAAAATTCAATAATGATTTTCGTGGACACAAAGCTTACCTGTGCGGCCCTCCGATCATGATCGAATCGTGCATCAGCACGTTGATGCAGGGACGCTTGTTCGAGCGCGACATCTACACCGAGAAGTTCTTCTCGGCGGCCGATGCACAACAGGTACGCAGCCCGCTGTTCAAACGTGTCTGAGCAACGACGACTCTCTCAAGCGTAAGAAAGCCAAGATCATTGTCGTGAACAGGGTTGCCAAAAACTGTTCAGCGATAATCCGTAATCTTGAGCCGTGCTAGCGCGTTCGCGCCCGTTGACCTTGAGTGCCGCCTTGGTATTGCGCAGAGGTCGCTGATTTACCAAGCGACAGCTATCGGTGACGAGCGGGTTGTCGATTCGTCGAGAGCGTAGCGACTAAATAAGCGAATTAACCCACGTCAAAGCGGGATAAACACCCACTGAATCACTCAATTTCTACTCCCCGCTACTCAGATGCCACGAGAACCCGTGTATGAGCGATAATGCCGAACCTGTGTAGTTGTTGCCAAGCTTTTGCTTCGTTTTCGGAAGGACATTGAATATGCGTGTTGATGATTTTCGGTTGATGTTTGGCAAGAAGGAATTTGTTCCCATTGTGATTGGCGGTATGGGGGTTGATATTTCAACCTCTGGATTGGCGCTTGAAGCGGCTCGTCTGGGTGGCGTCGGACATATTTCTGATGCGATGGTCAATACGGTGACTGATCGGCGTTTTAACACCAAGTTCGTCAAAGATAAGCTGAAGCAGTACAAATTCAACGTCACCAACGCAGACAAGTCGATTGTCAAGTTCGACCTAGGGCAGCTGGCTGAAGCGACGATGCTGCATGTCGGCAAGACCATGGAGGCCAAAAAAGGCCCCGGACTCATTTTCGTCAATTGCATGGAAAAGCTGACCATGAATGCGCCGAGGGAAACGCTGACGGTGAGGCTAAAGGCCGCGCTTGATGCGGGAGTCGACGGTATTACCTTGGCCGCGGGTCTGCATCTCGGTTCGTTCGCGCTGATTGAGGATCATCCCCGTTTTCGTGATGCCTATCTTGGCATCATCGTTTCATCGCTGCGGGCTTTGCAGCTTTTTATGCGCAAGACGGCACGCAGCAATCGACTCCCTGATTACGTCGTGGTTGAAGGGCCGCTGGCCGGCGGACATCTGGGTTTCGGTATGGATTGGGCAGATTACGATCTGGCGACCATTGTGGCTGAGATCAAGGCCTGGTTACATACGGAGAAACTCGATATTCCGATTATTCCGGCGGGCGGTATTTTTACCGGCAGCGATGCGGCAAGCTTCCTCCAAAATGGCGCAGCGGCAGTGCAGGTGGCGACGCGCTTTACGGTCGCTAAAGAATGTGGTTTGCCGGAAGATGTGCAGCAAGAATATTTTAAGGCGTCTGAAAAAACGATTGAG
>CAIWVX010000129.1 GCA_903916205.1 uncultured beta proteobacterium | reverse complement strand
CGTATTGATTTACTGGAGAAACGTATTCCAGAGCTTGAAACTAGGCTGAACACCATGCGCTCCCAGCCCCTAGATGAACGGCCTGCTCGGGGAACAAGCAGAAAAAATACGGCGGATCTGCGCAGTGACCTTTTTAGCGTGCTGGCCGTTAAAAAAATGAGTGCGGAACTGCATGCTTTATCTTCATCACGCGTGGAGATGCGTTTGCCTGAACTTCCAATGCAAGACGCTTTGGCGCTTCTTGATTTTTTGCGTCAGGAAACAGGATCTCGTGTGGTCGTGTTCAACGCAAAAACAGCCGCCGCATCCGGCGTGTCGGCTAACCTCATTGTTGAATTTGAGCGCGCGCCATGAGCTTTTCTCGTCGCATTCTGATTGTCGGACTTGCCCTGCTTGGTCTGGCCTGTGTGATTCGTGCGCCAGTCAGCTTGATTACCTTGATCCTGCCACAACATGTGCAACTCAAAAATGTGACAGGCACCCTCTGGACGGGCAACGCCTCCGCCATTGGCGTTAGCCATAGTATTGTCCAAGAACGCGTGGACTGGCAGTTTTGTCCCCAATCGTTGTTGTCCGGCAGAATCGAATGGATCGTCAGTGGTCGGTTTGGCGAAAGAACCAGCAAACTGATCATCGGTCTGACTCACGCAGGGGTTGTGCTTGGTGATGCGAGTGTTTTCTTGCCCTTGGAACCCTTTGCGGCACTTCATCCCAAACTAAAAGCACTACGTATCGGGGCGATATTGCACGTCAGCACACACCACATGCGCCCTCACTCGCCGACAAGCGCAAAAATTGAAGTTGATGGCCTGTTCTCCCCTCTGATTGCCTCATCGGGGCAATTAGGTCGTTTTCAGCTTGCGCTTGATATCGACGAAAAGGGCCTCGGCCATTGGGATATTTCCCCCTTACCCGGAATCCTTTCGGTGTCCGGGCAAGGGAAATTCAATATCAACGATCCCCTGCAATTTAATGGGCAGTTAGCTCTGAATTTACTTTCTCCCTTACCCAGCCTTTCTTCCCTGCTTTCGCAATTGCCCAAGACCGATACTGGGTATTTGATTTCGTTTTAAATTGGGTATCCCCTTCTCGCGCCTTATAGCGACTTGCCATAAACGATGGCGCGGTAGGGATCTGGGCCGACGACGGTTGAAGCGGCCAATTTACCCTTGCTTTTTAAGCGCCTTACTGTAAGGTAAGGATTATTTATAGGAGAGAATAATGACTACAGCCACTCTGACCAGCAAAGGTCAAATTACTATTCCGGCTATCGTCAGGGCGGGGCTTGGCGTTGAAACAGGTGATCGAGTCGAGTTTATTGAAGTCGAACCCGGGCGGTTTGAGTTGGTCGCGGCGACACAATCGGTTTTGGCGCTCAAAGGACTGATACGTCAACCCGTCTCGCCGGTGACGATTGAAACCATGAATGAAGCCATTGCGAATGCGGGAGCCAAAGCGAAATGATTGGCTTGGATACCAACGTTATCGTTCGTTACGTAGCGCAGGACGACCCCAAACAGTCGCCCAAGGCGACGCGCTTGATTGAGTCACTGACGGCTAATTCACCGGGTTTCATTACTGTCGTGTCGATTATCGAGTTGGTTTGGGTTCTTTCCTCTTGTTACGGCAGCACTAAGGGTGAAATCTGTGGGGTACTGGAGACGTTATTGCGAACCAAAGAATTGGTTGTCGCGCAGGCGGATACGGTCTGGAAAGCGCTTCGCGTATTCCGTAACGGCACAGCGGATTTTGCAGATTGCCTCATAGAGCGCTCCGCCAATGAGGTAGGCTGTAGTCATACCGCGACCTTTGATGTGGGTGCTGCAAAAAACTGCGGTATGCAGCTAATTAACTGAATTCACTCGCGATAAGAAATCGGGGAGACACCGAGGATGCCATTAAGTTGGAACGAAATCCGCGCACGCGCCACCACTTTTGCCGCCGAATGGAAAGGCACGGAAAGCGAAGACGCCGACGCAAAGCCTTTTTGGGATGCCTTTTTTGAAGTGTTCGGGGTTTCCCGCCGCAAGGTCGCCAGCTTCGAGAAGCGCGTACACAAGCTGGGCACGGCACAGGGCAAGATCGACCTGCTATGGAAGGGCACCTTGCTTATCGAGCACAAATCGCTGGGGCGCGACTTGGGCAAAGCCTACCAGCAGGCCATTGACTACTTCCCCGGCCTCAAACCTGAAGAACTGCCCCGCTATGTGCTGGTCTGCGACTTCGAGCATTTCGAACTGCACGACTTGGAACCTGACGAGGATGCCAAGGCCGTCCACACGTTCACGCTGTCGCAATTGCCGCAGAACATTCACCGCTTCGCCTTCATCGCCGGATACCGGACGCAGCACATCCGCGAATCCGATCCGATCAACCAAGAGGCCGTGGTCGCTGTCGGCCAGCTCCATGACGCCTTGAAGCGGGACAACTACACGGGCGAAAAACTGGAAGTATTTTTGGTGCGGCTGTTGTTCTGCCTGTTTGCCGACGACACCGGCATCTTCCAACCCAAGGACAGTTTTCACGACCTGATTGAGTTCCACACCCACGAGGACGGTTCGGACGTCGGTGCGGCGCTGGAAGAAATGTTTGGCACCCTCAACGAGAAGCCGGAGAACCGCCAAGGCAAGCTGGCCGAGCACTTCGCGCAATTTCCGTATGTCAACGGCAAGCTGTTCGAGGCGCACTACCGGCCACCGCAGTTTGATACGGCCATGCGCAAACAGCTCTTGGCGCTGTGTTCCATGAACTGGGGAGCCATCTCCCCGGCCATCTT
>CAIWVX010000128.1 GCA_903916205.1 uncultured beta proteobacterium | reverse complement strand
ATTTTTCTGTCGAGTGAGATTCGCGCCCAGATTAACGACATTCTTGAGCCAGGTAGCAGCATTAGACCGAACGATGCGCCGGTAAAAGCGGTGCTGTTTACCTCCTTCATCATCCAGTAGGACGACATGTCTACCGATTTTCTCTCACAGGATGAAGTTGACGCGCTGCTCAAGGGCGTTAGCGGCGATAGTGATGAGCCTAAAGTTGAGGAGGAAAATCAGGGGGGCGTTCGTGGCTACAATCTAGGGACTCAAGAGCGTATCGTTCGTGGTCGAATGCCCACGCTTGAACTGATTAATGAACGTTTTGCCCGTTATTTACGTATTGGTTTTTTCAACTACATGCATCGAACCACCGAGATTTCGGTCGGTCCCATTCGCGTACAAAAATACAGCGAGTTCATCCGTAATCTGGTCGTTCCGACCAATCTAAATCTAGTCACAGCCAAGCCGTTGCGCGGCACGGCGTTATTTATCTTTAACCCGAATCTAGTCTTTCTGGTCGTTGATAATATGTTTGGCGGCGACGGGCGTTTCCATACGCGTGTCGAAGGTCGTGATTTCACCCCAACCGAACAGCGCATTATTCAAGGCATGTTGAATGTCGTCTTCGCGGAATACAATCGTTCGTGGAAGCCGGTTTACGATGTCACCTTTGAATACATTCGTTCAGAAATGAATTCGCAGTTTGCTAACATTGCCACGCCTTCTGAAATTGTCATTTCCACGACGTTTACCATCGAATTTGGCGGCACCAGCGCCGATATGCACATCTGCTTCCCTTATTCGATGATTGAGCCGATTCGCGATCTTCTTTACAGCACCATGCAAAGTGACCAGTTATCTACGGATAAACGCTGGATCATCATGTTACGCAAACAGTTAAAGGATGCCGAGGTCGAAATTGCGGCACGCCTGACTAGCACAACCGTCACGCTGGGACAGATTCTAAAATTGAAAGTCGGTGACATTATTCCAATTAACGTCCCAGATAAAATTATCGCTCACGTCGACGAGATTCCTTTGATGGAGTGCCGATACGGTCAGCAGGGCGGGAAATTCGCGCTTAAAATTGAGCGTTTTATGACCTCGGAGAGCGATGAAGTCGCTCTGGGAGTACACCATGAGTGAAGAAACAGAAAACGCTGAAATTCCTGAAGTCCCGGTAGCCGAGTCAAGTGCCGATGATGATTGGGCGGCGGCTATGGCCGAACAGGCGAGTGCCGAAGCGCCCCAAGCCGACAACGTACAAGCTGCCAAAATATTTCCGACCTTCGGTGAGCCTGAAGGCAAAACGTCGATGATGAACGAGCTCGACATGATTTTGGACATTCCTGTCCAAATTGCCGTCGAGCTTGGCCGGTCAAAAATTACGATCAAAAACCTTCTGCAACTGGCACACGGCTCTGTCGTCGAATTAGATGCGATGGCGGGCGAACCGATGAGTGTGCTCATCAATGGCACGCTAATCGCACAGGGCGAAGTGGTCGTAGTCAACGACAAATTTGGCATCCGCTTAACCGACATCATCACCCCGTCCGAACGTATGAGGAAAATTGGCCGTTAAGTTGGCCGTCTTGTCGTCATTTTCCGAGTTCGCGCCTCATGCCATTTTGATGCCAGTGAGCACGAGGTGGCATACACGGATTCTGAAGCTTTCGGTTTTGCTCCGTACTCTCCGTTGCCCGCGATCCTCATAGAGGTTCCCCCTAGCCGTCTCATGCTTTAAGATAGCGCCGGAATAGTTCACTGGCGGACGGATGTGACCCGACTCAATTTTTGTTCAAATCTCCGCACCAAGGGATTTATCTCTTTGGTGCTTTTCGTTTTTTCTGACGCGTTATTTGCGCAGACGGCGACCGGCGAATCGCCGGGGGTCTCCAACGCGGCTATTTTGCAGATGCTGCTGAGCCTAACGCTGATTCTTGGCCTTCTTTTTGCCGGGGCATACCTGCTTCGACGGATCAATGGCGGAAAAAATTTTAGCCAGACCGGCGTCCTAAAGGTAGTTGGCGGGCTGATGATCAGCGCCCGAGAACGCATCGTGTTAATCGAAGTGGGTGAATCCTGGATTGTCGTCGGCATTGTTCCGGGGCAAATTAAAACCTTGCACACCTTGCCCAAGGGGACGCTTCCCCCTTCCGTGAATACCGAAATGCCGTTCGGTCAATGGCTCAAACAGATCACGGATCGCCATAATGAAAAACAATAATCGGCTTTATTTTTTTGGCTTAATCGCCACTTTGCTGCTGACGTCTTTTGCGGCGGTGGCTCAGACCGGCAGTCTTCCGGCCTTAACCAGCACCCCAAGCGCCGGTGGCGGTCAAACTTATACGCTTTCGATCCAAACCCTGCTGACGCTTACGGCGCTGACGTTCATCCCGGCGGCGGTCTTGATGATGACCAGTTTTACCCGCATCATCATTGTCTTATCGCTATTACGTCAGGCCATTGGCACGCAAAATTCACCCCCCAATCAGGTGCTGGTAGGACTCTCTCTGTTTTTGACCTTTTTTATCATGTCACCGGTACTGGACAAGATTTACATTGACGCCTACCAGCCGTTGTCAGAAAACCGCATCTCCTTTGTGCAAGCCATAGAACGTGGGGCCGTCCCATTGCGTAGCTTCATGTTGAAGCAAACCCGCGAAGCCGATGTCGGTCTTTTTGCCCGTTTGGCAAATGCGCCAAAGCTCGATTCTGCCAGTGATATTCCGATGCGCGTGCTCATCCCGGCCTTTGTGACGAGCGAGTTGAAAACGGCCTTCCAAATTGGTTTTATTATTTTTATTCCCTTCTTAATCATCGACATGGTCGTGGCCAGCGTCCTGATGTCGATGGGTATGATGATGATGTCACCGGTGATGGTCGCCTTGCCTTTCAAGTTAATGCTGTTCGTGCTGGTCGATGGCTGGCATCTATTACTCGGCTCACTGGTGATGAGTTTTTCGACGTGACGCCCGAACTCGTTATGAATATTGGCCGTCAGGCCATCGAAATGACCTTGATTCTCTCCGGGCCCTTACTCTTAGCCGCGCTAGTTATTGGCTTGATTATCAGCATTTTCCAAGCGGCAACCCAGATCAATGAACAAACTCTTTCGTTCATCCCCAAATTGATCGGGATACTTCTCGTCTTGATTTTGTCCGGTCCGTGGATGCTGCAAATGATGGTTGATTACATCCGCCGGTTGTTCGAGAGCATTCCCCAGATCATCGGCTGATTTATTGTGAAAATATCAGAATCCACCGCCAAGACGCAAAGAGACCAAGGAAACGCAAAGGAGCCCATTTTCATTGTTGGTTTTCTTCGCGTTCCCTTTGTACCTTTGCGCCTTAGCGGTGGGTGCTCGATGTTTCGATTGCAAGCATGATCAGCCTGACGACCGCTGAAATCAACGCGTGGGTAGTCGCTTTTTTCTTTCCATTGGCGCGAATTTTAGCGTTGCTCGCGGTCGCCCCGCCGTTCAACAACACCGGCTTACCGGCGCAGATACGTTTGCTGACTGGCCTCTCCATTGCGATGGCGATTACCCCGGCGCTACCTAAAATTCCAGTGATGGAACCGGCAAGTGGGCTTGGATTATTGATCATGGCCCAGCAAATGCTCATCGGTTTTGCTATGGGCCTCGCCTTACGTCTCGTATTTAGCGCCATAGATATGGCCGGTTTCCTGATCAGCAACCAGATGGGCTTGGGCTTTTCTACTTCTTATGATCCAACAAGTGCCTCGCAGACCCCGGTCATTTCAGAGTTTATGGGGCTGCTGGGCTTACTGATGTTCATGGCAATCAATGGGCATTTAATGGTCATCAGTACGCTAACGCAAAGTTTTACAGCGCTTCCCATTGGCGTGAGCATGGCGCTGAAAGGATCATGGCTCAATATTGCCAGTGCCGGTGGCGTGATTTTTTCTTCGGGTCTTTTTTTGGCGCTACCGATCGTCGTCACCCTGTTGATCACCAATATCGCACTGGGGGTACTTGGCCGCGTGGCTCCGCAACTTAATCTGATGGTTATTGGTTTCCCCATCACCATCGCCCTCGGCTTTATTGGCCTGCTGACCGGCATGTCTTAT
>CAIWVX010000127.1 GCA_903916205.1 uncultured beta proteobacterium | reverse complement strand
TAAAAAAGCTAACTCAGGAGGGTTAAATGAATTTTGCCAGACAGTCGATTGCGCTTGCGCTTATCTGCGCTTTTCCTGCTTTGTGGCAGGTCGTTATTGCTCAAGAGGGTGTGGTTGAAAAAACACCTCAGAGCATGGGCGAGATAATTATCCGGGCGTCAAAAATCAAAGCCATCGAACCCGCTGCAACCCGTCTTGAAGCCAGTGATTTTGCAGACAAACGCGCACTAAGCAGCGATACGGCCCATTTACTCAGGAATATACCGGGCCTCAGCCTTTATGGTGCCGGTGGGGTTTCAAACTTACCGGCCATTCATGGTCTGGCGGATGATCGTATTCGCATCAAAGTGGATGACATGGATTTGATCTCGGCTTGCGCCAATCACATGAATTCACCGCTCTCCTATATCGATCCAAGCAACGTATCCCGCGTTACCGTTTTTGCCGGAATCACGCCCGTCAGTGTGGGTGGCGACAGTATCGCGGGCACCATTGTGGTGAATTCTGCCCGACCTGAGTTTTCTAAGGCCGGTGAAGGCTCTTTGCTCAAGGGCCAGGCCGGAGCCTTTTATCGCAGCAATGGCAACGCCAAGGGCGGCAATCTTTCAGCTACTTTAGCCAACGAAAATTTGAGCTTCACCTATTCAGGATCAAGTGCCGAAGCGGGTAACTACAGCGCGGGCAGGGACTTTAAGGCGGCCGGATTGTCGACCGGTACCAACGCTTACGTGGCTGGTAACGAAGTAGCTTCGTCGCGTTACAAATCGGAAAACCAGTCACTTGGCGTCGCCTTACGCAAGGACAATCATCTGTTGGAACTCAAGCTCGGGGTTCAGAGCATTCCCTATCAAGGCTTTCCCAATCAGCGGATGGACATGACATCCAACGAAAGTCAGCAGGTCAATTTCCGTTATACCGGGCAATATGAGTGGGGCAAATTTCAGACGCGGGTCTATAACGAGGATACGCAGCACCAAATGAATTTCCTTGAAAGTAAATTGACGACCGCAAATCCGTTGGGTATGCCGATGGCTACCCAAGGAAAAACAACCGGTGCTGCAGTCAGCGCCGAGATCATTTTGTCCGCTCGCGATACCTTGAAGGTCGGTAGCGACTATCAGCGCTACCGCCTGAATGACTGGTGGAGCCCGATTGCCGCTACGGGGGGGATGGGGGGCGGTACGTTCAGAAACATTAACGAAGGTCAGCGTGATCGTTTTGACGTCTTCGGCGAATGGGATGCGTACTGGACACCCCAGTGGCAATCGCAGCTAGGTATCCGCAACAGCCTTGTTCGCATGGATACCGGTAACGTCCAGGGCTACAACACCACCAACTATCCAGAAGCAACTTACGCGGCCTTTAATGCCGCTGACCGCAAGAAAACCGACAATAACGTCGATCTGACCGCCCTGCTTCGCTATACGCCCAATGCCGAAAGTTCTTTCGAGGCCGGTTATGCGCGCAAGTCGCGCTCACCCAACCTGTATGAGCGCTTTGCTTGGTCAACCAATAACACCATGGTCATGAACATGATCAACTGGAGTGGTGAGGCCAACGGTTATGTTGGCAACCTCAATTTGAAGCCCGAAGTCGCCAATACCCTCAGCGCAACAGCCGATTGGCACGATGCCGACAAGGAAAAATGGGGGCTCAAACTCACGCCTTACTACACTCATATTCAGGACTACATTGACGCTACACGCTGCCCGGTGGGTTCGGGCGTGCCCTGCACCGCCGCGAATCGCGATGCCAGAACGGGTTTCGTGTACTTGCAGTATGTTAATCAGACCGCTCATTTATACGGCGCTGATGTGTCCGCTTATCTGCCTTGGGTAAAAAGTAGCGAGTATGGTTCGTGGACCAGCACTGCTCTGGTGAACTACGTCCGGGGGAAAAATGAAACCACGGGGGATAATCTCTACAACATCATGCCGCTCAACGCACGACTGGCGCTTGTGCAACGTCTTGGCAACTGGAACAACACCATTGAAGGCCAGTTCGTGAGTGCCAAAACAGACGTATCACAGGTACGTAACGAGCTGAAAACCAGCGGTTACAGTTTGCTCAATCTGCGCAGTAGTTATGAGTGGAAACAGGCTCGCTTTGATATCGGTATTGAAAATGTACTGAATAAATTCTATGCCTCCCCGCTCGGTGGAGCCTATGTGGGTCAAAGGACGATGACATGGGGTACGCCCGTTCCAGGCATGGGACGCTCAATTTACGCTGCCGTCAATTTCAAATTCTGAGTTTCGTCGCTAGGCAGAGCAAGGGCATCGCCATCGGCTTGGCCGTATCGTTGTCCTTGCATGTTTCTGTGATGGCGTGGCCCGTGACACGCCATCCACAATCAGCGCCAGTCATTGCCAATACGCTATTCGTCGGCTTCGTTCCGCCCGCAGCGGCTCCTGCGCCGGAGAAAGCGCCTCTTTCCTCTTATCCCGAATCAAGGCCCGTAAACAAGCCGGTGGCTCGGCAATGGGCCATCAAAGCGCCGGAGAAATCACCGCCCGCATTGACCCTGATGATCGACGCGGCGACGACAACACCCGAGGCATCAGCGGAAAACCCTGTTCAAACATTCGGCCCATTGATGCTCAGCACAGAAACTTCAATAATTTGCCCGGAACAGCCCGCACCCGCTTACCCCTCAATCTCGCGGCGGCTCGGCGAAGAAGGCATTGTCACGCTCAAGCTTGAGCTTGATGAACGTGGTCAGGTATCACATGTAAACGTCGCAACCCACAGTGCTTACCCTCGACTTGACGAGGCGGCAAAAACGACCGTCAGCGCCTGGCACTGTTCGCCGTCATTACGCAACGGTCAGCCGGTGCGAACGACAATCATGCAAACATTCAAATTCATGCTGCAAGGCAATTGATTCAAGAACAACAACGAACGTTCGCGCTGTGCTGAATATCAGGCAACCCGTGCTAATTCAAGTCTGACGTGCAACATAAACCTAAATAGAGAACATCTTCAGAAACACGCCCACGGCACGGCCTGTCCATGTTATAGAATCGTGCAGTGGTCTTTGAAAACGGGGGCGTCAATTGTTTTGTGCGACTAACTTTGCTGTCTGCGATAAAACGCCCTGCGGCATTTTGTCGCTTGTGGTGCCTTTGTTTCTCCGATATCTTTCGCTCGTGTATTTCCGACAGAAGACACTTTTTCAAGCCCCGGTTTTCGGGGCTTTTTTTCAGCCATAACACACACATGACTCATTCGCTGAAAATCTCCACCGAATTGCACCTGATCAAGCTGCGCTGGTTCTCTGTGGCGGCCATGGCTTTAGCCGCCTTGTTCAGTCACCGCCTGATCGACTCGTTTGATTTGGCGTTGCGTTTGTTGGCTTTATCTGTTTTCGTGGCCATTTTAAATAGCGGGTTACTGTGGCTTGGAAAATTTTACAAGGCTAAAGTCAGAACTATTCTAGTCCTCTCCCCTTTTGCCCAGCTTGCTTTTGACTTGGCCGCTTGGTCAGTGTTCTGCTTCCTTTCGGGTGGCGCAACCAATCCGTTGATCACCGTTTTCTTGCCACTGGTGGCGATGGGGGCGATGGTTCTTGAGCGGGAGCAAGCCTGGCTGCTCGGCGGGATGGCAATTCTGGCCTATTCGTACCTCGGGTATTTCTACCAACCACTGGCCATTCCCGATGCGCAAGTCGCGACTCAACTTCACCTTTTTGGCATGTGGCTGGTTTTTGTGGTTTCAGACAGTGTAATTATCTGGTTCATCCTGCAAATGACCGGAGCGGTTCGTGAGCGCGATGCCGCGCTGGCGGCAACACGCGAACAGGCGATACGCAACGACTGGCTGGTTTCGATGGGCAGTTTGGCGGCCAGTGCCGCCCATGAATTGAGTACGCCATTGGGGACGCTCAACCTGTTAATTGATGATCTGCTCGATGAAAACACGGCGTCAGAATCGCTGCGTGCCGACCTTGAGTTGATGCGACGGCAGGTTGACGCTTGCAAGCGGACGCTAAACCAACTGACTCAGCGCTCAGATGGACAAAAAGGCGAACAAAACTACCGTAAAGCCATCGCCCCTTGGATCAAACGAATGGGTGACTCTTGGCAGGTCATGAATCCCGCCGCGAGTATTGAACTGTGATTAGATGCCGCGCTGAATGACGACGAAATCATCGCTGACGTTTCGCTGGAACGGGCAATCATCAATGTACTGGATAATGCGCGGGATGCCGGGGCGATAAAAATAATTCTAAGCGGAAGCCGAACGGAAGGATGGCTCCGACTGATTATCGAAGATGATGGTGTGGGAATTTCGCCCGAGGATCTGGCGGCATTGGCCGCTGGGCAGCCGGTGGTATCGGCGAAGGGAATGGGCGTGGGTCTTTTGCTGGCGCGTGCGGCCATCGAGCGGCATGGGGGAAAACTGGAGATCAGCGCCATGGCAAACCAAGGAACTCAGGCACAAATCACGCTCCCAGTCATGGCTTCGCTGGAGACCCCTGTATGAGTGAGTGCGCACGGCGATTACTGATTATTGATGATGACGAAAGTTTTCGTTCGACGCTCACCCGATCACTCACCCGCAAAGGATTCATAGTCAGTGCCGCCGCCACCTTGGAGACCGGGCTGGACAGTTGCCGTCAGCAGAAACCTGAATACATCCTGCTTGACCTTAATCTGGCCGGTCAGTCTGGACTGAGCTTGATCAAACCTTTATTGGAAGAGGCACCGAACGCGCGAATCGTTGTTTTGACCGGGTATGCAAGCATCCAAACGGCGGTCAGCGCCTTAAAACTGGGGGCCTATCATTATTTGCCCAAGCCGGCCAATCTGGTGGATATCATCAAGGCGCTCAACGATGATGCGGTTGAAATACCGGAAAATCCTGAGCAAAGTCGCTTGTCCATTCAGCATATGGAATGGGAATATATTCATCGCACACTGGCCGAATATGACGGAAATATCGCGGCCACGGCCCGTGCGCTTAATATGCACCGGCGCACCCTGCAGCGCAAATTGAGAAAAAAGCGGGCATCGGGCGTCGTTTGATGCGTTGGCTGTGCACAGCCTTCTCCAACAAACCATAACCAATTTAGCCCGATAACGCGACTTCACTTGACGCGGCCAGTTATCCTCATTCGATTGAGTGCGATTGTTAATGACGACTCAGGTCGTTGCACCTACCTGAGTAATTATCTCCAAATAAACATTATGCGATCATCGCAACTTGCTAACACTCCGAACGTAGCGGCCTTTGGCGTAATGGGTTTTGAGAAGTTTTGACAGTTCATTGTTGGCCATCCTGATGGAAGGATAGTCGCCGTAGATGACGCCGTAACGGTCTTTCCCGCTCAACTTAGAATGATAAACACGGATCTGTTGCGGATCGAGAGATTGGATGCTTTTGTTAAGGAATAGCTCAACCGCTTGCCGGTGGCTCGCGTCGGTACTAAATAGCTGGATAACATAGTGAGAATCAGGCGTTATTTTCAGCCACTCTTCAGTTGCGACAATCCGCTCTTCAAGGTCAGCAAACGCAGTTGGATCGGCTGTTTTGGCATGTGCCGTGACCGCTAATTCTCTCGATTCCAATGCCGGAGGGCGAATCGCGGCTGGCGGCGTTGCAGAAAGCATCACAGCAGGCACAGCGGTATTGAGCGTAGTTTTAGCGCTGGAATTTAAAATGGGGCTTGGCGCACTCGTCGCGTTGTAACGTCCGGCGATAAAGACCAAGCTGGTCAGTATCGCCAAGAGAACAACACCCCCTACCCATTGGATGGGCTTGCCCATACTGCGGTGCATCTGGTTGAACTGTGCATCACGGATAGCGGCTTTGACTTGTTTGCTGCCAATTATGTGCTTGCCTTCAGAGAAAGCACAGAGCAGCGCTTTGTCGGCAAGAATATTGATGCGCCGGGTGAGTCCTTCAGAGGCGAAGTTAATGAGCAGAATAGCACCGGGGGTGAACAGATCGGGCCCACGATAACCGGCAGCGCGAATGCGAAACATCAAATAGCTCGCAATATCGCTGCGGTGCAAGGGTTCAAGGGCAAAATTATGCGTAATTCTCTCTTTAAGTTGACGCATAGTGGTGTCAAGCAGACGCTTATCTAATTCAGGCTGGCCGAAGAGAATAATGTGCAGGAGCTTATGCCGATTCGATTCAAGATTAGAGAGCAAACGAATCTCTTCAAGCGTTTCCGGTGGCATGGCATGAGCCTCATCGACGATGACCATAACCTGACGACCCGTCGCATAGAGTTCAATTAAGCGATCCTGCAAGGAATGCAATAACTGGTACGGACGCTCATCGGAGTACGGCACCTGTAACTCGTCGGCTAGGGTGTAAAGGATCTCTTCACACGAGAGCGAAGGGTTGGCCAGATAAATCGTCACGACGGTGTCTGAAAGTTTTTCCAGCAGCATCCGGCAGAGCATCGTCTTGCCACTGCCGACCTCTCCGCTGACTTTGACGATCCCTTCATCGTGTGTGGCCGCGTAAATCAAAGCCTCAAGCGTCGCGCCACGATTAGACCCAGAAAAAAAGAATTCGGTATGCGGCGTCAGTCCAAAGGGCAGCTCGCGGAGTCCGAAATGTTCAAGATACATCATTACTCCCTGACAAAATCTTCCATGTAGCCGTTGATTGTCATGCAATTGATGCCAAGAAAACGGGTGGTCTAACTGATGTTGCCGATCAATGGAGAAGCGAATATAGATTCAGAGCGCGTTGGGACTCACCGCTTGGCGAGATGATCAACAAAACTTTCGAGATAGCCACAAGTTACCTCGAACTTAATGCGTCATCCCTTGATGCGCTGTTGATTTTTCGGCGGGCAGCGACATCTGCATTTTTCGTACGGGGGCAACAATCTGCTGCGAGCTACCGTCATCGAAGTTCAGCGTAATGGGAACCGTGTCACCTTCTTTAAGCACCTGCGTCATGTTAATCAACATCACATGGTAGCTGCC
>CAIWVX010000126.1 GCA_903916205.1 uncultured beta proteobacterium | reverse complement strand
TTTCACTGCGACTGGCGAATCAACTAAAGAACGCCACGATCGTTACCATCATTTGCGACCGAGGAGATCGTTACTTGTCAACAGGCGTTTTTCCGGCCTAAAGTCTTTCTTCATGAAAACAAGGACGAAAAAAAACCTCGCCAGTTAGACGAGGTTTGTTAAACCAAAGCTAAATTATTTCAACTTGGTTTCTTTGTAGGCGACGTGCTTGCGTACCTTAGGATCATATTTCATCATTTCCAGCTTTTCTGGCTTGGTTTTTTTATTTTTTGTCGTGGTGTAGAAGTGACCGGTACCGGCCGTCGATTCGAGTTTTATTTTTTCGCGCATGGCTCAACTCCCTATCAAATTTCGCCGCGAGCGCGCAAATCTGCGAGCACCACGTCGATACCATTTTTGTCGATAGTGCGCAAACCGGCATTGGATACGCGCAATCGCACCCAATGATTCTCGCTCTCAACCCAGAAACGGCGATACTGAAGGTTGGGAAGGAAGCGACGCTTCGTTCTATTGTTGGCATGGGAAACATTGTTCCCAACCATAGGGCCTTTACCCGTTACTTGGCAGACTCGCGCCATGATTGTTGCTCCAATTGACTTGGGAAGAAAGCCGACGATTTTAGCTTAAATCACCTAGGAATTTCAAGCTTTTTTGCTAATTAGATTACAGCACACCCTTTTCGGCAAATGAATAGGGCGCAGCTTGACCCGCCACGATGAAGTGATCCAGCACACGAACATCAATCAAAGCCAGCGCTTTTTTGAGTTCTCGGGTCAACGCCCCATCGGCTTCCGATGGTTCTGAAACGCCGGATGGATGGTTGTGTGCCAAAACGACAGCCGCCGCATTGTGCCATAACGCCTTCTTGACGACTTCGCGCGGATAAACGCTGGTTTGGGTCAAGGTGCCACGAAAAAGTTCTTCGGACACAATCAAGCGATTTTGGGCATCCAGCCAAAGCGCGAAAAACACTTCGTAATGCAAACCCGAAAGATGTAATCGCAGATAGTCACGCACAGCATTTGGAGAGGAAAAAGCGCTCTTTTCTTTCATTTCTTCGGCGAGTGCGCGGCGCGACATTTCAAACACGGCTTGTAACTGGGTGTATTTAGCCGGCCCCATGCCGTGAATCGCAGAAAATTCATCGAGCGTTGCCGAGAAGAGGCGATTGAGTCCGCCAAAAGTCGCGATTAACTCACGCCCCAGATCAACCGCGCTTTTACCTTTAACCCCCATGCGCAGAAATATGGCCAGTAATTCGGCATCAGATAACACCGCTGCACCCTGCGACAGCAATCGCTCACGGGGACGTTCATCCTCCGGCCACTCGGTAATAGACATGAGTTAATCTCAGTTAAAATAGCCAATCTACACTCTAACCCTATTTTAGGTGATTTGCATGGAATTGACTGGTAAACGTATTGCTCTTGGCATAACCGGCGGCATCGCGGCTTACAAATCAGCCGAACTGGTTCGCCTACTGATAAAGCAAGGGGCATCAGTGCAAGTCGCCATGACGGAAGCCGCGACGCATTTCGTCACGCCAACAACCTTTCAGGCGCTCTCCGGCAAGCGGGTTTATGCCGATACTTGGGATAGCACGATTGACAACAGTATGGCTCACATCAATTTCTCGCGCGAAGCCGATGTGCTGATTGTCGCTCCGGCTTCGGCCAATTTTCTCGCTAAAATTGCCAACGGAATAGCCGACAATCTGCTGACCACACTCACCTTGGCCCGCAATTGTCCGCTCTTGGTTGCCCCGGCGATGAACCTTCAAATGTGGGCCAACCCCGCCACTCAGCGCAACCTTTCAACTTTGCGTGCTGACGGCGTGAGTGTCCTCGGGCCAGCCAGTGGCGAACAAGCCTGTGGAGAGATCGGTGCCGGACGCATGCTTGAAGCTGAAGAAATTCTGGCCGACGTCATTTCATTTTTTCAACCCAAATTACTCGCCGGTAAAAAATTATTACTGACCGCCGGGCCAACTTTTGAAGCCATCGACCCGGTACGCGGTATCACCAACCTGTCTAGCGGAAAAATGGGGTTTGCCCTCGCCCGCGCCGCCCAAGAGGCCGGTGCAGACGTCACCCTAATCTGCGGCCCGGTTTGCCAGCCGACCCCGCGTTTTGTCACGCGAATTGACGTCGTTAGCGCCCTGGAAATGCACGCGGCGGTCATGCAACACATCAAGGCGCAGGATGTTTTCATCGGCGTCGCGGCGGTCGCCGACTACCGTCCGAAACACCTTGCTGAACACAAACTCAAGAAAAACGACGGTGCCAACGTACCGAGCATCGAGGGCCTCCAATTCGTGCTCAACCCAGACATTCTGGCGGAAGTGGCGGCCCTACCCGCACCGCCGCTCTGCGTTGGTTTTGCCGCCGAAAGTCATAACCTAGCCGAATACGCGCAAAAGAAACGCGCCGCAAAAAAAATCCCACTCATCGTTGGCAATCTGATTCAAGACGGATTCGGTGGCGATAACAACCGCCTGATTTTGTTCGACGCCTTAGGGCAACATCCGCTTACCCCGGCACCAAAACTTGAGCTGTCACGCCAATTAATCGCCCACATCGCTCATCTATTGGAGACCTGTTAATGCACCGTATCGACATCCGCATCCTCGACCCGCGCCTGAAAGACAATCCGCCGCATTACGCCACGCCCGGCTCGGCGGGACTTGACTTGCGCGCCTGCATTGAAACCGCCGTCACAATCCATCCGGGAGACACCCTGCTGATCCCGGCGGGGATCGCCATCCATCTGGCAGACCCCGGCCTCGCGGCGATGATTCTGCCGCGCTCGGGGCTTGGCCATAAACACGGCATTGTGCTTGGCAATCTAGTCGGCCTGATCGATTCAGATTATCAGGGCGAAATCATGATCTCAACCTGGAATCGTGGCCAAGACAGCTTCACGCTTAACCCACTCGACCGCCTAGCCCAACTGGTGATTGTGCCGATCCTTCAAGTCAGCTTCAATGTCGTCGATGAATTTAACGCCAGCTTACGCGGCGACGGCGGATTCGGCAGCACAGGAAAATCCTGAGTGGTCAAAACAGGTCAAATGGGAGTGCGTTGTGAGAGGTAAGGCATGACACGCTAGAGAATCCAATTCAGGCGTTACCATCGTGTAGCCTGTACCTTCTCCCGCCCTTCCCATTCATAATGTTTTCTCGACGCCTTCCTGCGCACTAAAAAACCTTAAAACTGAGTTACACCCTGTCGCTGTCGTGCATACCAATGTCGGCGACGGGTTTGGTTTCAGGCGCTTCGCTGACCTCGGGCGAACTGATTAAGCGGGCCATTAGCATACCGAGTTCGTACAACAAGCACAGTGGAATGGCCAGCATGAGTTGCGAAACGACATCCGGCGGGGTGAAGATGGCGCCCACCACAAACGCCCCAACAATCACATAAGGCCGCCATTCTCTGAGGGTGGTGAGTTCGACGACATGCATTTTAACCAGCACGATAACGATGACCGGTACTTCAAAGGTCACCCCAAAGGCGAGAAAAGTGCTCATGACGAAAGACAGGTATTTTTCGATGTCGGTCATCCAGGCGACGCCTTCAGGAGCGACATTGGACATGAACCCAAAGACGGTTGGAAAGACCAAGAAATAGGCAAAGGACATGCCGATAAAAAACAGGATGACACTGCTGGTCACCAGTGGCATAGCCAGTCGTTTTTCGTGCGCATACAAGCCCGGAGCGACAAAAGCCCAGATTTGATAGAGCACATAAGGCAAGGCGACGAGGAAGGCCACCATCAACGCGACTTTCATCGGCACAAGAAACACACCAACGACATCGGTGGCGATCATTTGCCCGCCTTTGGGCAAGGTGGCTAACAGCGGTTGAGCTAGCATGGCGTACAATTCTTTGGCCCACGGAAACAGACAAATGAACACGAGGCCAATGGCGAGCAAAGCTCGAATCAGGCGATCCCTCAATTCAAAGAGATGCGAGAGAAACGAGTCATTGGGTGAATTCATGAGTGGCTCAGACTTTGGCTGGAGAACTTGGCGGCGCCGTCACTTCCGACGAAGCCGTGGGGGTTTCCGCAGATAACGCCTGAATGGCACTTTCAGTGGTTTGAACTGTTTTCTCAAGGCTCTGTTGGGCATCTTGGAGGCCTGTGTTGATGCTGTGCTCAAAGCTCATCGCCGAATCTTGAATGTCGGCGTGAATTTTCTTCAGTTCTTCGAGTTGCATCTCGCGGCTGATGTCGGATTTCACATCATTGACATAGCGCTGCAAACGACCAAGCAAATGCCCCGCAGTACGCGCCACCTTGGGCAAGCGCTCCGGGCCGATCACCACCAAGGCCACGATGGCGATCACAATCAGTTCAGAAAAACCAATATCGAACATAGCGAGGCGTCATGAATAAGGGAAAGGGAGGCTTTTTTCAAGCTTCCGCCGCATCACGACTTGACCTTCTCCTTGACTTCGCCCTCGATGATCTGCGCTCCGGCGGCGGGTTGCGGTGGAACGGCATCGGTGGATTTGTCATCCGCCGTTTTCATGCCTTCCTTGAAGCCTTTAACCGCACCGCCCAAATCTTCACCAATGTGACGTAATTTCTTGGTGCCAAAGACGAGCAAGACAATAACCAGAACAATAACCCAGTGCCAAATACTAAGACCACCCATAATTAATCTCCTTAAATTCGCTTGAGCATCGGCCCGACCGGAACCGATCCGCCGACGATATGTGCATGTAAGTGCGGCACTTCTTGCCCGCCGATGCGCCCCGTATTGATAATCAAACGAAAGCCGTCTGGACTGCCATTTTCGCTGGCTAACTGGTTGGCCACCGCCAGTATCCGTCCTAACACAGGGGCATCCGACTCGCTAACGTTGGCCAGCGAGGTAATGTGCCGTTTGGGGATAACCAGCAGATGCACCGGTCGCGCCGGATTGATGTCATGAAAGGCGAAAATTTCGTCATCCTCGAACACGTTGCGCGACGGGATTTCACCACGGACAATTTTGCAGAACAAACAGTCATCCATGACGTATTTACCTCGTGCGTGAATTTCTCTCGTCGATCCCGGAAATCCCTTCGCGACGACGCATTTCTTGCGATACATCTTCGATACCCATGCCGTAAAAAGACAGCAGTACCAAAACGTGATAAATCAGATCGGTGGATTCCCAAACAATGTTAAGACGCTTGCCATCCTTGGCGGCCATGATCAATTCGGCACTTTCTTCGCCGATTTTTTTTAGGATGGAATCCGGGCCATTGGCAAACAGCTTGGCCGTGTAGGACGTTTCGGGGTCCGCGTGACGGCGCGACGCCAGCGTCTCGGAAAGGCGATGCAGAATGTCATGTGTGCTCATTTTGTATGGTTTCCTTAGAGTCTTTCAAAACATCGCTGTCGGGCTTGAAAACAGAGAGCCAAAAGCCCGCTTAGCTCGAATAACTACGGCGGAGTGACACGATAGGGCTGAGTAGTCCCGCTTATTCTACCTCAGACACTTAGCGATCCTTTTGATTTCAATCGGCGCTTTATTCAAAGCAAGGATTCAGGGGCGACGCGAAAGCTTTATTTTGCACGTCTTACGCTCAGCTCGACCACCAGCCATCACTCCGCCCGTAGTGCTTCTACTGGGTCAAGGCGGGCGGCACGACGGGCGGGAAGCACGCCTGCCAGCAATCCGATAACGATAGCGACGATTTCCGCGAAGATGACAAAAGAAAGAGGAGTTTGCACGGGCAAGGCCGGTAGCAGTAAATGAATTAACTGGGCTAGGCCAAAACCCAGGGATAAACCGACAATGCCGCCGAGTGCCGAGAGGGCTATCGCCTCGCCGAGGAATAGGCCGAGGATGGTTCGACGCGGAGCGCCTAAGGCGACAAGCAGGCCGATTTCACTCGTCCGTTCCGAAACCGCAATGGTCATGATGGTGACAATGCCGACACCGCCGACCAGCAGTGAAATGCTACCCAGCGCACCGACGGCGATAGTCAGGACGTCGAGAATGTTGGACAAGGTACGGAGCATGTCTTCCTGCGTCGTGATAGTAAAATCTTCGCGTCCGTGACGGGCTTTGAGCGCGGTGATGATCGAGGCGCTGATGCGCGCTGCCGGGACGTTTTCTGCGTAGGACAGGTCGATCTTCATCATGCCGTCGCGGTTGTACAGTTCGAGGGCGCGGGCGGTGGGGATATAGGCCGCGTCATCTAGGTCGATACCGAGAAATTGCCCCTTGGCTTCAAGAACGCCGATCACGCGAAATTGCAGGTTACCAACCGTTAGGCGAGCACCGAGCGCATTTTCCGCACCAAAAATTTCGCTCTTGAGCTTGGCCCCAAGAACCACAAAAGCGCGGGCGTTTTCCGCTTCCTCGGGCGGCAGAAACTCGCCGCTGCTAATCTTCATGCTATACACCCGAAGCATGTCGGGCGTCACTCCGTTGATCGTGGTGCGGCGCAGTCGCCCGTTACCTTTGACTTCGGTATTCCCCCAAACCATCGCCGACATGCCGGTAATGTGCGGCAGTCGTTGGAGGGCACGGGCATCATCCAGCGTTAGCGGACGCACCGAGGTCGGAATACCCGTCGGCGCGGGGCCGGAGGTCTTGACTTTGCCCGGCGCAATGCTGACCAAATTGGTGCCGAATTGAGTAAATTCGCGTAGCACAAAATGATGGATGCCTTCGCCAATCGAGGTCAATAGAATGACGGCCGCAATACCCACGGCAATGCCAAGCAGCGTCAAAAAACTGCGCAGCCGATGCGCGGTGATGGCGCGTAGTGCGAGATGGATAGTGTCAGTTGGGCGGATCATGAGAAACTCGAAAGCTCACCATAAACACACGGCGGCACAGCGGCTTCACACAGAAAAACAACGCGATTTTCCCGTGTGATCGCTGTATGGCGGTGTCGCTGTAGCAAGATTTGTCGCATCTGGATTTATCGCTTTGCCAATGACTCAACCGGGTCAAGTCGGGCGGCTTGTCTTGCCGGTAATACGCCGAACAAAATGCCGGTGATCAGCGCGGTGCCTAGCCCGGCCAGCACCGCCCAGTCGGGTGGATAGGCGGGCAAAATCGGGTAAAGCTGCCGGATGAGCGCCGCTCCCCCTTGGCCGAGCAGGTAGCCGAGTACCGCACCCGCTAGCGATAAAATGGCAGCTTCAGTCAGAAAGGCGATACGAATTGTCGAGCCGGTGGCCCCGAGCGCTTTGAGCAAACCAATTTCAGCGGTGCGTTGTGCCACCGAAACCAGCATCACATTCATGACCAGAATGCCCGCGACAGCCAGACTGATCGCGGCAATTCCAGCCACCGCCAAAGTTAATGCCCCGAGCAGCTTGTCAAAGGTGGCGAGCACGGCGTCTTGGGTGATGACGGTAATATCTTCCTCGCCTTCGTGACGTAGTTTGATAATCTCCGTCACTTGTATTTTTGCAGCTTCAATCGCCTCGCGGTTGTAGGCTTCAACAAGGATGCGGAACAAAGTGTTGCTATTGAACATGGCCTGCGCCAGCGAGACCGGAACGATCACCAGTTCATCGGTATTCATGCCCAGACCCTGACCGGTCGCGGCGATAATGCCGACCACGCGGAAACGCCGATCGCCCACCCGAACCAACTGGCCGAGAGCCGGTTCAGCGCCAAACAGTTCGTCACGAATCTTGGCCCCGATCACCGCCTCGGAAGCCCCTCGCCGCCAATCGCCGTCGCTGAGAAAATGCCCCTGAGCCAGGGTCAGATTGCGCACCTCACGGTAACTTGCCGTCGTCCCGGCAACCATGACTTCGCGCAGCTTTCCGCCATAGCTGATTTCAGAAGTGCCAATAGCCAGCGGAGCAACCCGACGCACGCTATTGCCGCGCAGCAGCGCTTGAGCATCGTCAATGCTGAGATCACGCGGCGTGCTGGTAATGGCGTTGCCGGGATTAAAACCACCGGTCTGCGAGCGCCCCGGCAGGACGATCACCAGATTGGTACCGAGCGCTGAAAAGCCCTCAACCACATAGCGCCGAGCGCCGTCACCCAAGGCGGTGAGCATCACCACCGCAGCCACGCCAATCGCCATCGCCAGCACTAGGAGCGACGTCCGCAACGGATTACCGGTCGCCGCACCTCGGGCAAAAAGGATTAGATCGGGAATACGCATGATGGGAAACGGCAAGAATCCACCACAAAAGCATAGCGGCGCAGAGAACGCACAGAGAAAACATTTTTGTTCATTTTGAATCGTGCTTTAACTCGCCGTCTTGCATCAGCAATTGCCGCTTGGCTCGTGCGCCAAGGGCCGTGTCGTGGGTAACGACAATCAGTGTGACACCGCGCTGGTTGAGTTCTTCCAGCAGGCGCAAAACTTCTTCGCCGGTTGCACGGTCGAGATTTCCGGTAGGCTCGTCGGCCAGAATCATCGCCGGTTGCATGATCGTGGCACGGGCGATGGCAACGCGCTGGCGCTGGCCGCCAGAAAGTTCGTTGGGTCGATGTTCAGCGCGATTGCTCAAGCCGTAATCCTTGAGCGCCTGTTCTACACGCTGAGCGCGTTGCGCCGGGTCGATCCCGGCGAGGGTCATGGGCAGCGCGATGTTTTCAGCCGCAGTCAGGCGCGGCACCAGATGGAAACTCTGAAAAACAAAGCCAATGCGTTCGCTACGAACACGGGCTTGTTCGTCAAGCGACAGCGTGGTGACGTCGCGCCCTTCGAGGCGGTAAGTGCCGGTGTTGGGATGGTCAAGTAGGCCCAGCAGGTTGAGTAACGTCGATTTTCCAGAACCCGACGGGCCCATCACGGCGACGTATTCACCGGCGTCGATGCTTAATTCAATCTGACGTAAGGCGTGCACCTCGCTGTCACCGAGATAGAACACCCGCTCAATCGCTGAGAGTTCAATCAGCGCAGGCATAGCAATCAGGAAAAATCACCGTAGCGGTACAGCGACAATGATCTAAGGCCGAGAAACGCATTTTTATCTTCTGTCCCGCTGTGACTCTGTGATTAAGGGTTTGATGCTCACTTAATTTCTATCGTGTAACTCGCACCGGCCTTGACGCCCGCACGCTCTAAGGAGGTCACCACCCGTTCGCCGGCACTTAGGCCGTTAAGCACTTCGGTAAATTCCCAGTTACTCAGCCCTGTTTTGATTTTGCGTTCTTCGAGTTGGCCGATGGGATTAGCGACTAGCACACGCCCACCTTCGAGCAGCGCCGAGGTCGGGACGCGGACGACGTTATCGCGTACCGCCAAAATAACTTCAATATCGGCACTGTAGCCCACCAGTAGCTTTCCGGGTTCGTCGGGCGTATTGAAATCGGCCTCGATGTCGACGGTACGCGCTTGTTTTTCTACCGCTGAGACAAAGGGCGCAACGCGCCGAACCGTGCCGGAAAAAGCTTGTTTGGGCAGCGCGTCGAGCGTGATGCGCACGGGTTGCCCAGCCTTGATTTTTGGCGCATCCACTTCGTCCATCGGCGCTTTAACGTAGAGGCAGGAATCATCAATCAGATCGACGGCCGGAGGCATCGCAATGCCCGGTGGCGAGGGTGTGGAATATTCGCCCACTTCACCGACGATCTTGGCGACCGTGCCGTCAAACGGGGCATAAAGAATCGTCCGCCCCTGCTCGACGCGCGTGGCACTCACCTTGGCTTGAAATTGAATCACGTCCGCCTTGGCAGCGGCGCAAGCGGCTTGCCGGGCTTGCGCATCAGTGCGTGCAGACTCTTCGCGCGAAGTCGAAACAAAACCCTTTTCGCGCAAAGACGTTTGTCGATGGGCTTCACGCTCGGCATTAGTGGCCTGAGCACAACTCTCGGTAACGCGCTGCTGAGCCGTTGCCACCTGAGCCAAAGCCAGCGTGCTTTGCGCCTGCTGATCGTCGTTCCAAAGCTTCATCAGCAACTGCCCCTTTTTTACCCGTTCGCCCTCCTTGATCGGTAACGCCTCAATCCGTCCGCCAAGAATGGTTGATAGCTTGGCACGCTGGCAAGCCTCAACGGTTCCGGCGCGGGTATTGGCAATGGTCAGTTCGACCTTGCCCAAATCAATTTCCTTAACGGTAAGCGCAATCGGCTTCGCTCGACCCAACCACCAGAAAACAGCGACGAGAACGGCGATCGTTGCAAAGAGGATAAAACTGCGGCGAATTATGGGTGACATGGCGTTATACGTAGCGATCAAAAAGACGCAAAAGCAAAGCGTGCATGGTCGGTGAAATTCATCAGGATGGCAAGCAGAAGCCTCAACATATTAAATAGGGTAATGCCAAGGCATTTGAGCACGATAGCGATCTGAAGAGGCCGCTAGCCGCCTGTCGGACCCAAGACACATTCCGACGAATAATTAGAGGCCAAAGGCGTATTAAATGGATGGCCTCGCTCTGTGGCTTGCCGACCAGTTAAAAGCCGGAATGGTCGCGCTAACGCTCAGCTCAATGCCAGTTCAACATGCCGACCAGCACGCGTAGCCAGTGTTACCAGCATATCCAAGCTGAACTTATCGCGTTTGCCGCGTACCAGATCGGAAACCCGTGACTGGCCGACACCCAGTTGCGTAGCCGCTTCGGCTTGCGTCCAACCCTTATCCATGATGGTTTCGCGGATACGTGCCATCAGTTCGGCACGCATCGCCAGAATCGTCGCCTCCTCTGGCGAAAAACCCAAGTCGGCAAAAACATTGCCGCTACTCTCGATCACAGTTTCCTTTTTCATAATTCAGCCTCTAATTTGTCGATAACGTCGAGCCGCCAGTTCAATGTCTTCCTTGCGGGTCTTCTGCGTCTTTTTATGAAAAGCGTGCAACACATACACGGCATTGTCGAACTTGGCGACATAGATCACGCGCCACTCACCCAGCACGTGC
>CAIWVX010000125.1 GCA_903916205.1 uncultured beta proteobacterium | reverse complement strand
GCACTCACGAAAAGGACAAAATTCAAGCGCTCGATGTCGGTGCCGACGATTATCTGACCAAGCCGTTTGGCGTCGGCGAACTGCGTGCGCGAGCGCGGGCCTTGTTTCGACGACAGAGTCGCGGCGGCGCAAGCGCTTCGCCAGTCATTACTTTTGGCGAGGTGACGGTTGATTTTTCCCGCCGCGTGGTGCTTCGCCAAGGCCAACCGGTACATCTAACGCCCATTGAATATCGTCTGCTCTGCGTGCTCTTGGCGAATACCGGCAAGGTCATGACCCAGCGGCATTTGCTGCGCGAAGTTTGGGGGCCGTCATGCGTTGAAAGCAACCATTACCTGCGTGTTTACGTCGGACATCTGCGGCAAAAGCTCGAAAATGACCCGACGCAGCCGCAGTATTTTTTAACAGAAACCGGCGTCGGCTATCGCTTTCAGCCCTGAGAGACCTCAATGAACACTGCAAAACCTGCTGATAAATCCCGACTTCACAGCCTAGCCTTAGCGGCGCTGGGTGTCGTTTATGGTGACATCGGCACCAGTCCGCTTTACGCGCTCAAGGAAGTCTTCAGCAACGAACATCATCCGGTGCCGATCACCCCGGATAACGTGCTGGGAATTCTGTCGCTTGTTTTTTGGGCCTTGATGGCCGTGGTCAGTGGCAAATACGTTTTGTTTATCATGCGCGCCGACAATCGCGGTGAGGGTGGCATTATGGCTTTGATGGTGCTGGCTTTGCGTAAGGAAAAACCGGGGTCTTGGCGGCGCAATAGCCTTGTCACTCTGGGCCTTTTTGGGGCGGCTTTATTCTATGGTGACGGCATCATTACGCCCGCTATTTCAGTGCTCTCGGCCGTTGAGGGATTGGAGATCATCGCCCCGGCATTTAAACCTTTCGTCATCCCGTTGTCGGTGTTGGTGCTGATTGGACTATTCATCATTCAACGTTTTGGAACCGCCCGTGTGGGCAAATTATTCGGGCCGGTCATGGTGCTTTGGTTCATGGTGCTGACGGTCATGGGGGTCGTCAATATCGTTGCCTCGCCGGGCGTCTTAAGTGCCATCAACCCGGCTTGGGGCGTATCCTTTCTCACGACCCATCCGGGCATTGGCTTCTTTTCGCTCGGGGCCGTGGTTCTGGTACTGACGGGCGGCGAGGCACTCTATGCGGATATGGGGCATTTCGGACGTTGGCCGATTCAACTGGCCTGGTTTGGTATGGTTCTACCGGCCTTGCTAATCAACTATTTCGGCCAAGGAGCGCTTCTTCTGAGCAATCCGGCGACTATCGAAAACCCGTTTTATCTTCTGGCTCCCGAGTGGGCCTTGTTTCCGTTAGTGGTGCTGGCGACCATCGCTACCGTTATTGCCTCACAGGCGGTGATTTCAGGGGCTTTTTCGATGACTTTGCAAGCGATGCAACTGAGCTACTCGCCACGCTTTGAAGTACAACACACCTCAGAAAGTGAAATGGGTCAGATTTTCCTTCCGGCGATTAACGGCTTACTGCTCGTAGCCGTCGTGGCGCTGGTGATCGGCTTCGGTTCTTCAAGCCACCTCGCCGCCGCGTATGGCATTGCGGTTACCGGAACCATGCTGATCACCAACCTGCTGGCTTTTGTTGTGGCGCGTAACGAGTGGCGCTGGACAGTCTGGCAAGCCAGTGCGTGTGTCATCCCGTTTGTGCTGATTGATCTGGCTTTTTTCTCAGCCAACTCGACAAAAATTGTCGCGGGTGGCTGGTTCCCGCTGGTCTTTGGCCTGCTGGTTTTTACGGTGCTGACCACTTGGAAGCAGGGACGCGATTTGTTGCACGAAAAGCTGAGTCAGGATTCAATTGATATGGCTCCTTTCATTACCAGCCTGGCTCTAGGCGGCGCGACGCGGGTGCCAGGTACCGCTGTTTTTCTGACCAGCAGACCTCAAGGCGTACCGCGAGCCATGCTGCACAGTTTGAAGCATTACAAGGTATTGCATGAACGAATGGTCATTGTCACCGTTCGCATCTTGGATGTTCCTTACGTTGCCGAAGCCGAACGGGTTGCCGTGACTCCGCTCGGCGAAAGCTTCTGGCAAGTTATCGCTCACTACGGTTTCAAGGATGAGCCAGATCTTCCTGCGGCGCTGGCGCGGTGCGCCGATCACGGCTTGGAATTCGAGATGATGGATACCTCGTTTTTCCTTGGCCGGGAGACCCTGATTCCACGCTTCGGCGGGAAAATGGCCTACTGGCGGGTTTTACTGTTTGCCGTCATGTTCCGCAACGCCAGCAGCCTGACAGCTTTCTTCAAAATACCGACCAATCGAGTGGTGGAACTGGGATCTCAGGTCGTTCTTTAAGCGATAAATTTTGTTGGGCGTCATTATTCCCCATCATTTACGCACCCCTGTGTGTGCAACAAGTTGCTCACCCTAATGCGGCTGCGTTTTTTTAGCTTGGTAACCCTTAATAAATCGCCAAATTTGTCGTAACAGATGACAT
>CAIWVX010000124.1 GCA_903916205.1 uncultured beta proteobacterium | reverse complement strand
GCGTTACGCCGGTGGTGGTGAGTCCGGTTAGCGTGCCATGGGTGACGGTAATGTCCCCAAGAACAAAGGAGGCGCCCGGGTCTTCGCTGAAGGTGAAGGTGATGGTCGCCGTCTCGCCGATTTTTACCGCCCCGGTGCTGCTGGTGATGTTCAGGGTCGGGGCGAGGGTGTCGATTATCGGTAGCAACGAGGGATCGATATTGGAAATGTCGCCGCCGTAGGCAAAGGCGTTGCCTGCAGCGTCGCTGATGTGCGCGATCAGCGCCGCCTTGAGTTCCGCCTCATCAATGGCCGCTCGTCCGTTCTGGCCGACGGCAATGGTATAGGTCAGCGTACGCGTGTTGGTGCCATCGGTGCCACCCCAGATTGCGTTCACCCCGATTCCGCCTACCGTAAAGATGGTGCTGTCAGTACCACTGGTCAGACCCTTCACGGCACCGTCAAAGGTAATGCTCAGGGTGATGGTTTCTCCCACGCTGTCGCCCGCTGTGCCGGCTACGGTGCTCAGCGTGTACGACGGCGCGGTGTTGGAGAGTGTCGGCGCCGTGGTGTCAACACTGAAACTTCCACTGTCGCTGGCGCTTATGCCGCTGGCGCTGCCTTGGCTGCCACGGAGTTCAGCGGCGACGGTGTAGGTTTTACCATCGACCAGCGTCCAGGGCGCAACTTGACCAGACCACTTTCCGGTGGAGGCGGTATAACTCGTCGCTTGGACGGTAATCGACGTTCCACCGCCTTGCGGCGTCAGCGTCAGCGTGATGTCGGTCGCACGAATGTTGCCCAGAATGTCGGACTCCCCGCTAACCGTGCCGCTCAGGATGATGCTGCTGTCGTTTTCTGTCGCGTTGATTAAGTTGTCGGTACTGACCGCGTCCAGCGCGAGCGACAGACCGTTAACATGGACAGTCCAAGCGTTGCCGCCCAGTCCGGCATAGACGTTGCCCGCCGCATCCTGCAACGCGCCAGAATCTAGCTCAAGGTGGTAATTATGATCACCTTGCAGCGTGGACGGGGTGTAAGTGACTTGCGTGCCGTTAATGACAAGGCTCGAATCGTTAATGTCCACCGTAATGAAGGTGCCCGTTGTGTCATCGACTAAACGCAGATTGCCCGTGCCTTTGCTGACCGCTTCGCTAAACGTGAGAACCAAAGGCGTCCCCGGGTTAATCGTCGCCCCGCTGCCCGGAGAGACTCCGGTGAGGGTGGGGGCTAAGGTGTCGATCCCTTGACTGTCCAGCGTGCCTAAGTTGGCATCACGCACCGCATTACCACGGGCGTCGCGGAGTCCGCCGCCAATGAGATTGAGGGCCACATCGCCGCTGGCGACCCCGGCGTCTAGGTTGACGTCGACGGTGTAAACACGACTGTCGCCAACTTGGGTAACACCTCTCACTGTGCCGCCTTGGCTAACTCTAAAATTATCGGTGCTGACGGTGCCTACAATAGCTTCGCTAAAGGTCACGGTGAAGCGGATGGCGTTGTGGGTGACGTTCGCCTCGATGTTGTCGGTGACGGTGGTCACGGAGGGGCCGGCGGTGTCGATGGCTTGACGATCATACGTGCTCAGGTCGGCATCGGCCACCGGAGCGTCACCTTTGGTATTGGTCAGTCCCGTGCCAATCAGGCGAAGGGCGACGTCGCCGCTGGCGACCCCGGCGTCCAAGGCGACGCGGACGTTGTAAACATTGATACTGTCGCCCTGCGTGACACTGATCACCGTGCCATGCGTGGCGCTGAAATTGCCGGTGCCGACGGTGCCCTTAATCGGTCTGTCGAAGGCCACGCTGAAGACAATCTCGGCGTTGGTGATGTCTGCCGACGTGTCGTCGATGATTTTGATTACGCGCGGCGCGTCGGGAATCAGGTCGAGGGAGACGATGTGGTCGAGGTTTGCCTCACCCACCCCGGGCGAGGTGGCGGTAATGGTGATCGTTTTTACGCCATCGGCCCCCATATTGACGATATCGGCCTCCGTGACGGTGTAACGCCAAGTTTTTCCGGTGGGATCGTAGATCACCGTGCCGCTCGCGGCATGGCCGTCAAAGGTCAGGATGACTGTGGACCCCGGCGTGTAGGTGCCGCTCAAGGTGAGCGTGTTTTGGTTCGCTTGGGTAATGATGTTATCGCCGGCAACAGGGTCGATGGTGACCGGGATGACGTCCGACGTACTCACATTCAATAAATGGAGCACTTCCGTTACCGTCCCCGGATTGTTGCCTTCGGCACGAATCGCCCCGTTAATAATCTCTAATTTCTGATCTAGCGTCATTTGGCTTGCGCCGCCCAATTGCTTAATCACGCGGGCGAAGTAGCTAATGGTCGTTTCCTGATTGCCATCATTGGCCAAATCAACACCCGAAAGGGCGGCAAGCAGCAATTCATTCTGTGTTTTAGTGACGTCACTCGCAAGGCCCAAGGCCTCGCCCGTAGCGACGTTTTCTTTATTAACGAGAGTGACATCGGTCACCGAACCGTTGCCCTCGGCGTCGATACTGAGGATGTTGCGGGCGGCGATTGAGGTTGCCGGATTGATGTAGAGGGTGACGGTTCCACCGTTCGCTTCGGTAACGGCCGTCAACACGGGGAGTTTTTTACCCTTGAATTCAGGGTGAGCAAAATCGGTCTTCAGGCCCGTCGCCTCGTCGAAATAATCGGGGTCGACATTAAGGTTAAACACATTGGCAATGATGACCCCTTTGTAGGTGCCAACGTCGATACTGAACGCACCGTCTTTGTCGACCACATCACGGCCTAACTCGGTGCGGCCATCGGCGGCATAAATGATGACCAGCACGGATTGCTCAAGTACCTTACCGGCCCGGACTTTACCCTCAACCAGAGTGGTCGTCGAATTCCCAAAAGCGCCCCAACCCAGCAGACTAAACGCCGAAATGGCGGCGTTGGTGCCTCCCACACCCTCGCTCCCCCCGGTGAACGCCATACGGTCCGTACCGACGCCGACCAACGCCGATCTATCGGTTTCTACCGTGACTTGATCGAGTCGCAGGGACGCGGTGTCCCAATACGACGCAAAGAGGCTGCTGTCATCGTTCTCTAGGTCAATCTCAGAAAAATCGATCTTGATTGAATCCAGATGAAGATTTGAATCTTCATCTTCTTCAGCGCGGCGACGCAACGCCCCCTTTTTGACCGAATCGCCTCGCGTTGCAGCCGCTAAAATCACCGGAGTCGAGCCCTGCGGATTAACCGGCTCTTGCGGACTGCCGTTCAATTCGTTGGTCGATAAAGGGGTGACGGGTTTGGTCGGCTTCATTTGGGGCCTCATTTGACACGAACTAATAATAAAATTTACTTGTAAAACATACGGCTAAAAGCAAAAAGCTGGCAATCGGGTTGAGTGAAAGCTTTTCTGTACCGCGATATTACAAAAACCTCAAAAAAACTAGGGCAGATTTGACAATTCTCTGAGACCTATATGACGAAAATACATAAAATTATTCCTAAAATCAAGCAAAACATTTCAGCACAAATGGCAGATAGCCTACCCACGAGGTTTGCGCGAGCGTACCGTTTCTAAATGCTGGCACAGGGCTTCGGCGCCGTCGAGCAGACGTGGGGTATGGCGCTGGATCAATTGGGGCTGCACGAAAAATAGGTTGTCGTTGAGCACGGCGTTGATCGAGGTCCAGCGTTTCCAGTCATCCAGCCATTCTGGGCGGGATTGTTCCATGCCGCTGGCAATAATGGCCTCCGGGTTGGCGGCAATAACGGCTTCGACGGTCACCACCGGGGCCATGGCATCGAGCTTCTCAAAAACGTTTTCGCCGCCACACAGTCGAATGATGCTGGTGATGATCTGCTTGCCGCCGATGGTCGTTAGTGGCTGCTTCCAAACCTGATAAAAAGTGCGTACCACAGGGCGCTGGCTGTAACGTTTTTTCAGCTCAGCCTGGCGTTCGCGCAATTTAACCGCCGCAGCACGGGCGATTTCGGCGGTTCCCGCAAGCACGCCAAAGCGTTCAAGTTCAGACGCCACATCCTCAATGCTGTTGGGTTGTGAAATATAGATCGGCAAGCCAAGGCTACGCAGTTTTTCAACATGCGCCGGGGCGTTGCCGCTATACCAAGCAATCACCAGATCCGGCTTAAGGGCTACCACAGCTTCGAGATCAAAGCGTGAATAACCGCCGACTCGGGGGATTTTTTTGACTTCTTCCGGGTAGTCGCTGTATTCGACGACGCCGACTAAGCGATTGCCCGCTCCCGCCGCAAACAGTGTTTCTGCCATATGCGGAGCCAGCGTGATGATGCGTTTAGCCGGTTGGGCCAGTCGAAGGGTGTTGCCAATATCGTCCTGCACCACCACTTCGGCGCGGGCTGTCGCAACGGTGAGCATCAGACTCAAGGCAATAAAAATTTTTAACATGAAGGATTCCATTCGTTAAGGGCGGTTTCGAGTTTTTTCCACTCCGACTCGGGGCCGGGCAAACCCACTCGGAGCAAGCCGTGTTGATCAAAGCGACGCAGCAAAATAGCCCGCCGGGCAAAGTGATCGTAGAGGGCGGCACAGTGCGGCGTATTCACCGTGCAGAACAATGCCGAGCGGGTGACTTCACCCAGCGGGGCCAGCATTTTTGCCAGACGGGTTGAACTCGCGATCAGCTTATGCCGCGCCGTAGCCTGCCAGTCAAAATCCTCCAGCGCCTGACGCGCCACCGCCCGCGAGGGATGCGACACCGGCCACGGGCCAAGCAATTCGCGCAGACGGTCAAGTTTTTCGGCAGCACCAAAGAGCGTGCCAACTCGTGCACCGGCGAGTCCGAAGAACTTGCCGAGCGAACGCAGCACCAGAAGATTGGGGGCCTCTTGGCTACCGGCCAAAGTAACTAAGGCATTTTCTGGCTCCGCATCGGCAAAGGCTTCATCCACAATCAGCCAGCCACCGCGCTGCCGAAGTTTATCCGCCGCTTCCAGCAAATCGCTGCGAGGTATCGACTGTCCGGTGGGATTATTGGGATTGCACATCAGCACGTTCGGCGTAGACGCGGCCAGTAAACGTGGCAGCGTGGGCAAGCGGCGCAGCTTGTGACCGGCACGCTGCCAGGCCTGTGGGTGTTCTTCGTAAACCGGCGTTACGCAGGCTATGGCGGCCTTTGGAAACAACGCGGGCAGGGCCTGAATAGCCGCTTGTGAACCGGGCAAAATGAGCAACCGGGGGTTGCCGTAATAGGCCGCCGCCGCCGCTTCGAGACCATCATTATCTTCAGGCAAACGGTTCCAGCAAGCCGGGGCAATCGGCGGAACCGGATAGACTTCGGGGTTAATGCCGGTCGACAGATCGACCCAGTCGGACAACGCTATTCCGTGCTGTGCCGCTGCCGCGCGTAATCTGCCGCCGTGTTCAAGCACTGAGCAAACCTCCCATAAAATAAACGATCAGCCACAAAGCCAGGCTGCGCCTAACCAGCGTCAGCGCCCGTGGAATATCCTCCCGACGGGCGGGTTGGCCTTCGCCGAGTACCGGTCGCTCTTCCCGTTTGCCGTGATAAATCGCCGCCCCGCCCAGTGCTAGACCGAGACTTCCAGCCCCGGCTGACATCACCGGGCCGGCATTCGGGCTTTCCCAGATCGGCGCTTGTTTGCGCCAGCAAGAAAAAGCGCGGCGCGTCTGTCCGCACAACGCGTATGACAACGCGGTCAGGCGAGCGGGCAGATAATTCAGCGCATCATCAAGGCGGGCCGCCGCCCAGCCAAAACGCAAAAAACGTTCGTTCTTGTAGCCCCACATGGCGTCCAAAGTATTCGCCAGTCGGAACAACACGGCTCCGCCCCCGCCCAGCAACATGAACCAGAACAGCGCACCAAATAGGGCGTCATTACCGTTTTCAAGCGTCGATTCAACACAGGCTTTGGCAACATCGGATTCATTCAAATCAGAGGTCTTGCGCGAGACAATCCAGCCGACGTGCTCGCGTGCGGCTGGCAGATCACCGGCGGCTAGGTCGCTGTTCACGCGCTCGGCGTGTTCAGCCAAACTGCGTCCGCCCAAGGCAAAATAAAGCAGGATAACGTCGAATAGCCAGCCGTAAAAATCACCCCGCTGACTCCAAAACACCAGCGCCACCCAAGGCAAAACAATCAGTGACCACGCCAGAACACCGCTGGTTTTTCGCCAACCGCCACGATTGAGTGCTCGCTCGGCGGCATCCGCCAAAGCGCCGAAACCGACCAGCGGATGCCAGCGCCGAGCCTCGCCTAGCAGACGATCAAAGCCAACCCCGGCGATAGCCGCTAACGGCAGCCACAAACTTGGAGGAAGATAAAACAAGAATAGATCGGGAGGAAATGTGGCAGGCATGAGAAAATTACAGGCTCCATGAACAAGAAGCTGACAATGACAATCCGAGATTTTACGATGAATACGCCCCATTCCTCCAAGAAAACCCCCAGTCTGATGGTTCAAGGCTGCACTTCCGATGCCGGTAAAACCGTCTTAGTCGCCGCCTTGTGTCGCGTTTTAGCCCGTCGCGGCTTGCACGTAGCACCATTCAAACCACAGAACATGGCGCTCAATTCGGCGGTCACCATTGATGGAGGCGAAATTGGCCGTGCTCAGGCTTTGCAAGCCCAGGCGGCCCGCGTCGCGGCTCACATCGACTTCAACCCAATCTTACTCAAACCCTCATCCGACAAGCGGGCGCAGGTCATTATTCACGGCAAAGCGATGAGCGATCTCAACGCCCGCGACTATCACGAATACAAACCACGGGCCATGAAAGCGGTGCTCGAATCGTGGGAACGCCTATGCGCCGCCTACGATTGCATCGTCGTTGAAGGGGCCGGTAGCCCGGCTGAAATCAACCTGCGCGCCCGCGACATCGCCAACATGGGCTTTGCCGAAACGGTCGACTGCCCGGTCATTTTGGTGGCGGACATCGACCGTGGCGGCGTTTTCGCCCACCTCGTCGGCACCCTCGAACTGCTCTCCCCGAGCGAACAGGCACGGGTCAAAGGCTTTGTCATCAACCGTTTTCGTGGCGACATGTCGCTGCTCGAATCCGGTTTGCGCTGGCTCGAAGAACGCACCGGCAAGCCGGTTCTCGGCGTTTTGCCTTACCTGCACGGCCTTTATCTCGATGCCGAAGATGCCCTGCCGCGAGGCAAAGAAACCAAGACCGACGCCAAGCTAAACATCATCGCCCCGGCCTACCCACGCATTTCAAACCATAACGACTTTGATCCGCTACGCTTCCACCCCGACGTAGACTTCACCCTCGTCGGGCCGCACGACCCCATTCCGCCCTGCGATCTAATCGTACTGGCGGGTTCCAAAGCGGTTCAAGCCGACCTCAACTGGCTACGTGAAATGGGCTGGGAAGACGCCATCCATCGCCACCTGCGCTATGGCGGAAAAGTCATCGGCATATGCGGCGGACTACAGATGCTCGGCCAGCAACTGCACGATCCGCAAGGCTTAGAAGGCGCACCCGGAAGTTCGCCGGGGCTGGGTCTAATGGCCTATGACACAACCCTTGAATCGGTGAAAACGCTTGAAAATGTGCGCGGCTGGCTACACCTTCCCGGCTCCCCGCCGCTAGCCGGTTATCGCATCCACATGGGCGTCACGCAGGGCGCGGCGCTGGCGCGACCAGCAACGCAACTGGGTGGCGTAGGTGAGCAATACCCAGAGGGAGCCATCTCCGCCGACAACCAAATTCTAGCCACCTACTGCCACGGTTTATTCGACACCCCAGAAGCCCTAGCCGCCTTACTCGAATGGGCCGGTCACAAACCCACCTCAAGCTTTGATCCAAACGAACGACGCGAACGCGACTTAGATCGACTGGCCGATGCGGTAGAAGAAAGCTTGAATTTGGAGAAGCTGGGGGAATGGTTGCCGCTTTAGGGGGAGTTTTTAAGGGCAAGGGGATTGTTGGGCAGTGCGGTTCTTGAGTCACAGTATTCCGTTTTGATACACAGAACACCGTGCTTAATTGCCAGATTATTGGACGATCAACATCAGCATCTCGATTACGACCTCGATAAATTCACGCTTCGCTTCAACCGTCTGGCTCAACAAGCTGTTGCCATCGGCCCAGCTTCCTACCGTTCCATCGTTTATGGCAAGTCGCTATAACGTGCGTGAAGGGGATGCCCAATTTAGGTAAATACTTACCCGTTTCCCATCCTCTTTGTTAGAGCAAAGCGATTGCGCGTTGAATGCGAATTGACGCGCAATACAGGAGAAAAAATTTCAGTAACGAGTAAAGTTTGTGTGCCAAAGGTAAAACGAGAACGGCGAGCCCATAAGTGTATTCGAGGATCTGGCTTTACATGTAAGGCTTCACGTGCTGACAGGTAAAGTTTGTGGTGGTGATTGAGCCGTTTGCATTCGATAACCCCTCGCTTAAACCCCGCGTGTGAAAACAGCAACGCACCAAGCGAATAGCTCCCCATTCGCGCCAGCCAGCCTGTTACGGAGCCACGAGGTCGGCGAGGTAGAACGGTATGGGCGAAAACCAGCGGTGTTCCATCGCAAATCAAGACCACTTCTCTTATCAAGGCCATTGTGTTCGGCTGGATATTGAGTGCCCTGGCTTCGTCTCGCGTTGGCATGTCAAGATTTTGGTGTCGAAGCAATAGAGTGAAATTGCCTCGGGCCTGAAGTTGCGCGGTCAGTGATCCGCGATCCTGCAACCAAGGAATAAAAGCGGTGCTTTCTGAGTTGCGTAGCGGTTTATTTCGCCAGACGATTCGTTTACTGAGCATTAAGGCATTTATTGATAAATTATTGTGGT